>JASEHT010000064.1:1285-11376 GCA_030018675.1 Smithella sp. | reverse complement strand
TGAGATCATGAAGTTCACGCACGATCTTGCTGGCATGGGATATTTTTTTACTCAGGTCGTGATTTTCCCCGTTGATCAATATTTCATCCTGACCGACCATGGTCTGGGCGATGACCAATTCACCCACCGTGTCTAAAAGTTTATCCAGCCTGTCTACTTTGACCCGCACGGTTGCTTCCGCTTTTTGCTCGGCAGTCCGGATATCGGTCACGTTCTGGTCAGCCAAAATATCCTCGCTATCCGTTGAGGCCAATTCGTCGCGTTCAGTTATAATAACCGGTTCTCCGGAAAAATCATCGTCCTGAAGATCATTCACGCCTGAAACAAAATTTTTTAAATTCTCGAGAACGTCCTCATGCTCCGCAGGAATCTGAATTTTCTGACCCGGACCGGATGATTTCATCCTTTCCAATATGCTTTTGATCAGATCCAGAGATTTGAGCGCCAAATCGGCATGTCTTGTCGTAAAATTGTCTTCTCCGTCTCTGACCCTGGAAAGCATTGATTCGGCTTGGTGCGCCAAATCCTTAACGCAGTCAAGGTTAAGGAACGAAGAGGTGCCCTTGATGGTGTGGAAGCTTCGGAAAATAGTGTTCAGTAATTCGCGGTTATTCGGATTTTTTTCCCAGTCTAGAATGGCTGATTCGGCCATGACAGACCATTCCATGTTTTCCGCAATGAACTCGTTCAGTAAATCCGAATCAAAATCATCGGACAGGGTAACATGTGTTATTTCTTTTTTCTTTACCGGCGTGTTTTTTTGTTTTTTCTGCTTGATACCGGAGTCTTTTTCAATATCGATTTCCATGGCCTGCTCCAATAGCTCTCCCACACGCACTATGCCTGCCTTGCGCAATTCCGGACTTTGATCGAACAAAGCTTCTGTTTCATCATAAGCCCGCTCCAGAATATTTTTAAGATTTCCAGTCGTCTGTTTTTTGCTCAGGGCAAGATTTTTCTTGAATGTCTCCAGCTCCGACAGATTATCGGGATCAAGCTCTATCAATGCTATGGCCAGATGATTTAAGCTCATTGTTTATCAAATCAAATTCTTATTCTGCAAAACGAAAATTATAATGCTCAGATATCTTCATGAATGTTAAACGCCTGTTCGTTGAAAATATTGCATATTTACATAAGATTTGTCAATTTTATTGTTTTATTCGTCCTGCAGATAATTGTCTTATTTCACAAGACATTTTGTCAATATTGATAAATAAACGTTGTCCTATTATTAGGCAAATAGACAGGATTTATTTAAAATATTGACTACCAAATTTTTTTATACTAGAAGCTGACAATATATTTTTATTTTTAAACCGATGTTATGTTTCATCTGAACAGAATATTTTCCATAAAGAGGTTTTTATGATCAAAAAAATATTGATAGTCGATGATTCTCCAATTTCTATCAAGATCATGAAGAGTTGCATTCCCAAAGATCAGGGCTACGAATTTTACGACGCGGCCGACGGTCAAAACGGCGTGGAAAAATTCAAGGAAGTCAAACCGGACCTTACGTTCATGGATTTAACGATGCCGGTCATGGACGGGTTCCAGGCCCTCGCAGAAATACTCAAGTTCGATTCCAAAGCGATGGTGATCGTCTGCACAGCCGATGTACAAATCAAGGCCATTGCAAAAGCACATGATTTGGGAGCTTTTTCGGTGGTCAAAAAACCTCCGGCAAAGGAATCCATCGCAGCAGCCATTAGAGAAGTTGAACAAGCACTTTCACAACGTGGATAGATAATGATGAAAAATGAAGACACCAAAAGTATGATCACCGTCGAGGAAGCCGACATCCTTCAGGAAATTATGAACATCGCGTTTGGCCGCGCCGCGTCAGACCTGGCCGAATGTATCGACATATTTGTCGTGCTGAGCACTCCCAAGATAAAACTGGTCAGAGTCAATGACCTTGCCGAACATCTGAACATAGAAATAAGAGACTTTGAAAAAGTGTCCGTCGTACAGCAGAATTTCTGGGGAAAATTCAAGGGAAACGCGTTCCTGGTATTTCCCGCCGATGCAGGCACAAGAATTCTCTCCTTGTTTCAGGGCATTGATGAATTAACCGACCCGGAAAGTAATTTCACGCTGGTGCGGGAAACATTTCTGGAAATCGGCAATATTCTGATAGGCGCCTGTATCGGGAAAATCGCCGAACTGTTGGGCGATGTCGCCACCTATTCTCCTCCGCACATTACCATTGAAAAGAGCCTTCACGGTATCGTGAAGGATAATATGTCCGATCCTGATAGCCTGGCTATCATTTTGAAAACGGTTTTTGAATTTAACGAAAAGAATGTCAGCGGATATATGTTCATCATAACCAAGCAGGAATCTTTCAGCTGGCTTAAGGCTGCTTTGCGCAAGTTCGTCGATCAGTTCGAATAATACTTCAAAATCAGCTAGATTGACCGCAGATAAAAGCATCGAAGTCAGGACTTCGGAAATTTTCAAAGCTTTAAATACGGCAGCATCATATCTTCCAGTTTTTTTCTCTGGTTTTCATATTCCTCTTTATCCATGGATGACGGCAGTTCCGTCCACGGAAGATAGCTGACCGTAACGCGGGAAAAAGGTTTCGGAATCATAAATCTATCCCAGCTTTTCAAATACCAGGCACGATCGGCGACCACTACGCAGGGAACAATGACAGCGCCGGCGCCGTTAGCGATGGCAATTGCTCCCATCTTAACCACACCGGCTGGGCCGCGCGGACCGTCCAGGAGATGAGCGGCTAGACGGTAATCTTTTAACCGGCGAATCATCCCTTTCAGAGCTGCGCTGGCGCTCCGGGAAGACGAACCCCACACCGTGTAAAATCCCGCCCTTCCCGCAATACCTCCGGCAATCCGTCCGTCTATGCTTTTAGAAGACATTAAGGCCGGTTGATATTTCCGGTATTTTCTAAAAAAGCTGATGCCCGCAAAAAACTGCTGATGCCATCCGCAAAGAAGAACTCTTCCTCCTTTTCGCAGATAATCGAACCATGCTTCTTCATTTTCCACTTTAATCCGTAGTGTGCAGCAGTAGAGACGGGCAATCCAGTATATGATCGCTCCGGCAGGCTTCGTTCCGGCCATCAGGCGTATTTTTTTCAACATGGTTTTTCTCCGTTTCGGGCGCGTCTAAAATAATCATGAATCATTTGCAAGCGCAAGCAGAATTCTCCCGTCATCCGGGAAGAACACCGTACGCAGCGCTGTCTTGATTTTCCTTGATTATCTGTCGTTGTTTGTTTAGATAATCAAGGATGAAATCATCGGAGAGAAGAATTTTCATGACGCATCCCCGATTAATCGAAACCATGAAAATGCCCGGTTTCTATCCGCATCATCCGGCGGACGTGGAACTCATCCAAACCCATATTTCCTATGTTTTTATTGCCGGTGATTTTGTTTACAAAGTGAAAAAGCCTCTCCGTTTTGATTTTCTCGACTTTACCACCCTCGAAAAAAGAAAGTTTTTCTGCAAAGAAGAGGTGAGGCTCAACAAACGGCTGGCTCCCGACACCTATCTTGAGGTTGTCGCCATATCGCTGGATTCGCAGGGGAACCCCACCCTGCAGAAAGGAAACAACATTATCGACTATGCCGTACGCATGAAAAAGCTGCCGCAGGAGAGAATGCTCAAAACGCTTCTGTCTCTAGGATTGGCCGGCGAAGACATTATGGACAAAGTGGCCGAAAAAGTCGCCAAATTTCATCAAGACGCACAATACGGCCGACATATCGACGTCCGGGGCGGTATCGAGAATATCCGCCGCAACAATGAAGAAAATTTCTCTGAAACGGTGACCTATATCAATGTCACCATTCCCGAATATCAATACAGACTCATCGCGGATTATGTAAAGCATTTTCTCGCCGCCAATAAGACGCTTTTCGAAAAAAGAATCGCCGACCATAAAATCCGAGATTGCCACGGCGATTTGCATCTGGAACATATCTGCATAACCGATGACATCATCATTTTCGACTGCATCGAGTTCAACGAACGATTCCGATACGCCGATGTTGCTCAAGACGTTGCTTTTTTAACGATGGATATTGATTTTAACGGTCATTCACCGTGCGCACAGACCTTCCTTCAATCCTACGTCAAATATTCCGGCGACACGGATATGCCGACCTTGCTCAATTTCTATCGTTGCTATTGCGCCTACGTGCGCGGGAAGGTGACCAGTTTCCGTCTAAAAGAAGAAGACCTTTCTCAAAACATACGCGATGATGTTACGAAAACAGCACGGCAATACTTCGACCTCGCCTATACCTATGCCGCGCATCTTGGAAAACCCGTGTTGTTTTTAACGGCCGGACTGATGGGCTCAGGAAAAAGCTACCAGGCCCGCGAGCTTGCCCAACGATGGAACACAGAAATCATCCGTTCCGATGTGCTACGTAAGGAATTATTTGATTTAAAACCTTCCGATCGACGCTATAATGATTTCGGGGAAGGAATTTATTCCGACGGCATTTCAACCCTTGTTTACGACAAAGCTTTGGAACTGGCTGCGGAAAAAATAAAGCGGGGTCAACCCGTCATCATCGACGCTTCCTTCAAAAAACGGGAGGAGCGCCAAAAGGCCATGCGTTTGGCCGGGGCGCTGGGCATTGATTTCTATGTTCTGGAATGCGTCTGTCGCGATGATGTGACCCGAAAGCGGCTGGAAAAAAGAATGAAAGACAAAGATAATCCATCGGATGGACGGTGGGAGCTTTTCCGGAAACAAAAGGACGATTTTGAAGCAATCGACGAGGTGCCGGCGAACCGTCTTTTCAGAATCGACACCTCGGCCGATCCGGAAATCACGCGACAGGAAATCATCAGAAAAATCAAACTGGGAGAATACTCATAAAACCCGGAAGCTTTAATTATTATTTTTTCCCAGCCTTCTTCTCCTCCGCGGCTATTTTAGCCTTGGTATCCCGGATATAATATTCTATCTTATAATCAAGACCGACATTGGCGTATTCACTGGCAATTTTTTCAAAGCGCGCCAAAGCCGCCTCATATTTTTTCTGTCTCAGATAAAATCTACCCACGTAAAACTCCCGCTCCGCGAGTCTTTGCCTGACTTCCCGCAGCATTTTCTTGGCCATCGTGGAAAATTTGCTCTCCGGATAACGGGAGATCAGCCTTTGCCATTCATTGCTCGCCTTGATTGTTTCGGTCTGATCGCGGTCGAGCGCCTCCATCTGATGATAGTGGCACATGCCCATCTGGTAGATGGCGTAAGGAACATTTTCATCCAGGGGGTGCAGAGAAACAAAATCGCTGTACGCGTCCCGGGCCGCCGAATATTCCTTATCGGAAAAAAAGGAATCAGCCACGCCAATTTCGGCAAGAACAGCCAACTCGTGTAAAGGATACGTCTCCTTGACTCTTAAAAAATATTCGCGCGCTCTTTTGTAATTGCCTTCGCTGTACTCCAACGACGCCCGCGAATAAAGCCCTTCGGGCGACAATCGGGGCGGATCTTTCTTGCTGAAAATATTCAATATCGAACAACCGCTAAGAAAAAACACCACCAGCAAAAGGGATAGTGCTATTCTGATCCTGATCATTTTCCTACGCGTCTCTGAATTCATGAAATTTCAACCTTCTTTATTCACCGAATAATTTATAATGATTTTTTAACAAAACATTCCAGCTTTTCCCTGGAAACGAGGCCGACAATCGTATCCGACAGCTGTCCTTCTTTAAACAGAATAATCGTGGGAATGCTTCGAACACCGAATTTGACCGCCGTTTTCTGATTATCATCGACATTCATTTTCATGAATTTTACGCTGTCCTTAAATTGTCCGGCCAACTCTTCGAAGACAGGCCCGATGGCCTTGCACGGCCCGCACCACGGCGCCCAAAAATCAACCACGACGGGTTTGTCATTTTTTAAAACTTCGCCTTCAAAGTTATCGTCAGTGGCTACGCCCAATAATTCGCTGCCCATAATAAAGCCTCCTCAAAATTTTACAGTAAGTTTATATGTCACAAGAAATACCGTAAAGTCAAATGCTATCTGGATAGAGTAAATCATCCAATTAGGCTTCCGTTCATTCCTTTGACGGGCTGAAATTAATTTGCTATACAGCAACATCAAAGGAGAGCTCCATGGGCAGAATACTCGGTGTTATTTCGACTAAATTAGTCATGGAAAGAAGCGACTTTCTCAGGGACGGCGCCCCCAGGCGGATGGAAAATGAATTCGGACAAGCCACCGTTTTTCTTACGGATAGAACCGCATTAATCCTGAGACACGGCGACGATCCGCGCAATCATATTCTGCCTCACTTGATTAACCACCGCGCCAACTTAAAAGCGCTGAAAGATATCGGCGTCGGGGAAATTGTCGGCATCAATTCGACCGGTTCCCTGAAAAAGGCTTTTTCTCCCGGAATGATTGTCGTCCCCGACAATTTCATCACGCTCACCGCCACCCCTACAATTCCCAACAGCAGTACTGTGCACATCACGCCCTCCCTAAGCGACAGCGTGCGGCAAAAAATAATTAATGCGGCGGACAACTGTGATTTGAAAATCGTTAAGCAGGGTACCTACTGGCAGACACACGGACCGCGGCTGGAAACAAAAGCCGAAATTAACATGATGGCCAACTTTGCCGATATTGTCGGCATGACCATGGCCAACGAGGCCGTCATCGCCCAGGAGCTGGAAATACCTTACGCCAGCGCCTGTTCCGTGGATAATTACGGCAACGGAATTCTTGATGAACCCCTGAGCATGGAAGAAATACTGGAAGGTACCCGTAAGAACGCCGACCTAATGATTCAATTGCTGCACAGCTATCTGAATATATCCCCTTGAATGATCAGAAGGCTCCTAACTGACAAGGCTTTACTCTAATTTCCAACGCCTCACAAGCTGCGCAAACTTTCATGCGGGGTATATTGAGTTTACCGGCTATTTCCCAGGCCGCGACGCAAGAAAGCTTTTCATCCTGAAGCGCCGCTTCTATGCTTTCTTTCAATTCCGGAGCGATTTCCTGGGCCGGCTGAACAACTTTCTTCGTCTCGCCGTAACCGAAAAGTCCCAACTGGCATTTGGTAATATTGATATTGAGAAGATCAATGGCCCGGCCGGTTTCTTCAAGACCAAATCCGAGCTCTTTGGCGATTTCCTCCGCTTTCTTGCACGAAATACTATTGTTTTTGACCTGATTGAGAATTTCCTGCCTTAATTCATCATCCACTGTGGCGCCTTCGGGATGTTTTTTATGATATTTTCCTTTATCTTCATGCGTCATGATTGTATCCTCCCCTTAGATTCATCGTTTTGGTTAGACGGCGGAAAGAGATTGCACGTCCAACGTTTTAAAACCGGCCGATTCCAGAAGCTGTTCCGTTTTCTGCATCTGATCGACATCGACCACAAAAACGGCTTTTTTCGAACTCTCCAACACAAAACCATAAGCATTGTTGATATTGATTTTCTCCTCGTAGAGAAGCTGCATCAATTTATCCAAACCTCCGGGAGCATCCGGAATCAGGATAGCGAGCACCTCCCGCAGATGGACCGTCATGCCCGCCCCGGACAAAGCTTTCTCGGCCCGCTTCGGATCATCCACAATCAGATTGATGATGCCGAAGGTATCCGCCGTGGCAATGGTCGTCGCCCGGATGTTTATTTTTTCTTTGGCCAGAACACCGGTGACCTTGGCCAGTTTTCCCGATTTGTTTTCCGCAAAAATCGAAATCTGATAGGCAATCATACGCTTCTCCTTTTGATTGTTTAATGACTTTCCGTCTGCGCTTCCACAAGGCTTCCGCCGTAATATTTTTCCCGGAGTTTCGGTTTTTCAATCTTTCCGGTGGGATTACGCGGCACCTTCTCGAATATTATTTTACGCGGACGCTTGTAACGCGGCAGCGCCCCGCAAAATTCCTTGATTTCTTTTTCAGATGTCGCAAACCCCGGTTTCAACTCAATGACGGCGGCAACAATTTCCCCCAAACGCTGATCGGGAAGGCCGATGACCGCCACATCTTTGATCGCTTCGTGGGTGCGCAGGAAATCCTCGATCTGCACGGGATAAATGTTCTCTCCGCCCGTAATAATAACATCTTTTTTACGGTCGACCAGATAAATAAATCCGTCTTCATCCATGCGCGCCATATCGCCGGTATAGAGCCAGCCGTCCTTAAGGATTTCGGCTGTGGCTTCCGGATTTCTATAATAGCATTTCATCACACCCGCGCCTTTGACGCAAAGTTCGCCGACATCTCTCTGCTTTACGGGGTTGCCCTGTTCATCCGCGATTTTTACGTCCCAGCCGTATCCGGCTTTCCCGATCGCGCCGACTTTGTGAATGTTTTCAACCCCGAGATGAACACAGCCCGGCCCGATCGATTCCGAAAGACCGTAATTGGTATCATATGCATGATCGGGGAAATACTTTTTCCAGCGTTTAATCAGGCTGGGCGGAACCGGCTGCGCGCCGATGTGCATTAGTCTCCACTGCTCCAGTTTGTAATCCGCAAGTTTTATCTCGCCGCGTTCAATGGCATCCAGGATATCCTGCGCCCATGGAACCAGCAGCCACACAATCGTGATTTGCTCCCGGGAAACCGCTTTGAATATCCACTCGGGACTCACACCGCGCAGCAGAACGGCACGGCTTCCGGCCAGGAAACTGCCGAACCAGTGCATCTTCGCGCCGGTATGGTACAGCGGCGGAATGCAGAGAAAATTGTCCGCGCGCGTCTGACCATGATGATTCATTTCCACTTCGCAGGAAAACATCAGAGCGCGGTGCGAATGAAGAATGGCTTTGGGAAAACCCGTCGTCCCCGATGAAAAATAAATAGCCGCGTCATCATCGTCGGTGATATTGATTTTCGGGGCGATGGACGAACAGCAGGCGGTGAGCGCGTAATAACTTTCGGCAAAGGCGGGACGGCCGACTCCCAGAAACAGCTTCATTTTCACATTCGGAATTTTATCCTTGATCGCGACGACCCGGTCGGTAAATTCCGGCCCGAAAATCAGAACATCGCATTCGGCCAGATCAAGGCAATATATGATTTCCTCTTCCGTGTAACGATAGTTGAGCGGCACCGCCAGCGCGCCTGTTTTCAGTACGCCGAAATAAATCGGCAGCCACTCCAGGCAGTTCATCAGCAGGATTCCGACTTTGTGGCCTTTTTCCAACCCCCTGCCCAGCAGAAAATTGGCGAAGCGGTTGGCTTTGTCATCGAACTCGCGCCAGGTCATCTCCCGCCGGTATCGCTTTTCGGGGTTGGGTTCGACGAGCCCGTAATCCTTCCAGTTTGCCTTGATTTCCCTGATTTGAGGATTGATTTCTATGAGGCTTATTTCTTCGCCGTAAAGGGCGGCATTGCGCGAAAGAATTTCTGTGATGGGCATCGGCATTCCTTGTTTATATCTTTTCCTTATCGATAAGGCCTGCGGTATTAATCTAGAACTTTTTACAACTCCACCGAAAATTTTTCAAGTCAAATGATTATTTTAATAACAATATTAAGGTTGACTTTAAGTAATTTCGTAGTAAAATCAATATAAAACGAAGGAGTACCAGAGTCAACTACCAAGTATCATATTAACTGACCACCAATAACGGGGAAAGAATATGATTCATTTCCAAAAGCATTTACGTTTTGCCGCTCTTTTCCTCGTTACGCTTGTATTTATCGTCTTTGCCATTAATGGCTGTCAACATCAAAAAACCAGTCCGCCGGAAAAAATAACCATCGCTTATTCGATTAATGTGAATCCCGCTCTTGTATATATCGCTTTCGCTAAGAACTACTTCAAAGAAGAGGGTTTGGACGCAACAGCACAGCCTCATCCTTTCGGCAAACCGGCCCTGCAGTCGGTTATCGAGGGTAAGGCGGATATCGCGACAGTTGCCGATACGCCGATTGTGTTTGCCGTCATGGACGGTAAACAAATTACCACACTGGCTGTGATCCAGACTTCCAACAAAAATGAAGCCATTGTGGCCAGAAAGGACAGAGGGATTGCCCAGCCTGACGACCTCAAAGGAAAAATAATTGGCGTCACTCCGGGTACAACTGCGCATTTTTTTGCTGATTCTTTTC
>JASEHT010000064.1:0-1275 GCA_030018675.1 Smithella sp. | reverse complement strand
CTGATGGCGCATGATATCGACAAAAAAAGTGTCAAGTTTATTGATCTCAAACCTGACGAGATGGCCGCCGCGCTGGATACAGGAAAAATTGATGCCGTCTCCACATTCAATCCTACAATACTGCAACTAAGAAACAAATTGGGAAACAACGGGATCATATTTTTCGGTGAATCACTCTACACCGAACATTTCTGCGTTGTCGCCGGGCAGGAGTATGTCAAGAAAAATCCCGCGGCGGTAAAAAAATTCCTGCGGGCGCTCCTCAAGGCCGAAACATTTGTGCATAAGCACCCCGAAGAATCAAAACGTCTTATTGCCGAATTCATTAAAATAGACAAATCCCGGATTGATGAAATATGGGGCATTTTCACTTTCAGGGTGACGCTGGATCAGGCATTGCTGGTGGACTTGGAAGAACAGACACGCTGGGTAATTAAAAACCGATTAACGTCAGGCACAACTATGCCCAACTATCTTGATTTTATTTATTTCGATGGCCTTAAGGCGGTCAAGCCGGATGCCGTGCGGATGATACATTAGGAACATAATTACAGAGATGAGAAAAGATTACAGCGATAACGAAATCGCTGTAATCTTGCTTCTCCTAATCGCCGTAATCATCTCGCTTCACGAGATACGAGGTAAAACATGAAGATAAAAACAAAACTCAGTCTAAATATCTGGATATCCCTTTTTGTAACAGTGCTTATAGCAATTTCCCTGGTCTGGTCGTTCTGGAATATTTACAGAGCCAACCAGAATGAGAAGCTCGTTGATGAAATGATAAAAACGGCCTTTGAACGCATCGCCTTGCGGGACGATTATCTTCTTAATCAGGAAGAACGGGCGGGCATCCAGTGGCATTTAAAGTCCGAAGCTCTCCGGAAATTACTAAAAACAGCGTCTGAAATTTTTTCGGGCGCGGAGGACAAGCTCCTGTTGCAGGAAGCGCGAAAAAACTTTGATGACACATTTACTTTATTCTCCGCGATAATAGAGAAAAGTAAGCGGGAGGCACACCGTGCAAACAGCAGAATTATTTTTGATGAAGCGGCAACGCAGCAGATCGGCCAGGTATTTCTCAAGGCCTACGCCCTGATGGATATTATCAATAGACTGCATAACTCAGCCAAGATGGAAAAGACCAAAGCACAAAACCGGGGTATTTTGCTGATCATCATTTTGTTTGCCGGCGGCGGCATAGGTGTTATCATCAATTCAACTTCGCTCAACAGAACGGTGGCAAAACGCTTGACAGCCCTTAATCAAGGGGTC
>JASEHT010000063.1 GCA_030018675.1 Smithella sp. | reverse complement strand
CAAAAAATAAATCACGGCGTCTTGGGAATCTGGACTTCAGCCACGGTGATTTTCATCATTTGGACTATGAAGACGCTTCCATCGATTTAATCTTCGAAATGGAAGCCGTTTGTCACGCCGAGGATCCGTATCAGGTTCTGTCCGAAGCATTCAGAGTTCTCAGAAAAGGCGGCCTGTTTGTCCTTTATGATGGATTCAGGCAGCCAGGCTTTGAGCGTTTGCCTGACAATCTGATCAAAGCGGCAATTCTCGCGGAAAAATCATTGGCGGTGAACGGATTCGAAAGAATTGACACTTGGTTGAAATTAGCCGAACAGGCGGGCTTCAGGATAAAAGTCAAACAGGATTTGTCTCAGGCGATTATGCCGAATCTGGCCAGACTCCAGCTCCTGGCAAGAAAATATTTCGAATTCCCGTTTCTATCCAAAATATTCTTAAAATTGTTTTCAGAAAATGCCATGAGGAATTGTATAGCGGTTTTTCTGATGCCGTTTACTTTTCATAACAAAGCTCATTGTTACTATAAAATAATACTTGAAAAGTAACAGATGTGCGCGTTTAGTTTGTTTGCGGAATATTAAAGTATGATTAAAATAAAATGATCACGCAGTAGGGGGAGTACGATGAAGATAAATCTCACCACGCAGGAAATCATCAAGTTTGCCTACATTACCAAGGAAATTATAGAGCACTCATGGGGAGCAAAACTTACAAGCGCTCAGTTGAATTGCTACATAGAGTGCTTTTACACCATTAAAGATCTACTGGAAGACGTAGACAGGAATTACTTGAAAAAACATTCAACGCTTGCCGATTATTTTCTTAAGGGCAAAAGACTGATCGGTGAAAATGATCGTCTGAAATGGGAAGCGGTACCGCTTTAATGAAATTGTTAATTCGCGGAGGAAGCCTTGCCGCCGGTTATGGGGTCCGGCAGGGTTATGTCCAGATTTTAACGAACGATCTCTTCCCCCACGGAATAGAAGTTGTCAATCGATCCCGACATCGGGAAACGTCCTTTGACGGGATCAACTCATTCAACGAAGACATCGCCCCTGTGAAACCGAATATTCTTCTCGTTCATTTTGGTGTTGATGACGCATTCCAATGTGTCTATCGTTCCGAATTTCAGGAAAATATTGTGCAGATCGTCAGAAAAGCGCGATGTGAATTCAATTCGATGGTGTTTCTGGCGACGTCACACTGTTTTGAAAATCAACATGAAATGGAAGCGGTTGACATATTTTATCGTTCGTTGCGCATTGTCTCTAATGATCTTGCGTGCCAATTGATTCCGGTGCATAGCTATTGGGCCGATTATCTGGAGGAACAAAATATGCGCAACAGTGATTTGGTGTTCGCGGACAGCAGGTATCCCAATGAAAAAGGACATCAGGTTATCGCTGCCGCGGTGATGAAATATTTCGAGAATATGCTTCACATTTAATCGGTTGATTATTTAAACAGATATCTGCCTTGCCTGTCTTTGTGTTTCGTCCATCCATTATTTGGAATAATCTCATGGATTCCAATTATATGGAAAGCATCATGCCCCGGGGAAATTATCTATGAAAAAGCGGCATTAATTATGATTGCAACGGAGAAATTCTTTTGTTAGTTATTGAAAGCAAAATTAATAAAAAGATTATATCATGCAGGGGAAGCAGCCGTTGACAAAACACATCGTCGTTTTATCCGAAGAAATCGCGAATAAGATCGCCGCCGGAGAAGTTGTGGAAAGGCCGGCGTCCATTGTCAAGGAATTGCTGGAAAACGCCATTGACGCCGGAGCGACGGACATCAAAGTAGAACTAGAGAAGGGCGGCTGTCAATCTATCAAAATCATCGATAACGGTTCGGGAATTGAATATGAAGATGTTCCGCTGGTGTTTGAAAGGCACGCCACCAGCAAGATTAACCGATTTGAGGATATATTCAATGTGGTGTCGTTCGGTTTCCGGGGCGAGGCCATGGCCAGCATCCCTTCCATTGCGCGCGTGGAACTCTTAACCAGGCGCCGCAACGATTTAACGGGCACAAAAGCAACAGTGGAAGCCGGAGCCATCAGGGAGATTTCACCAGCAGGGTGTCCGGAAGGCACGCAAATATCGGTTACAAATATTTTCAGTAATGTGCCGGCGAGAAGAAAATTTCTAAAGACGGAAGCAACAGAGCAAGCCGCCTGCCTGGATGTAATTACACGTTTGGCTCTGGCGCATGAAGACGTTCGCTTCAAGGTGTTCCATAACGGTAAGGAGGTTTTCAATACACCGGAGGTAAAGTCGATTATCGACAGGATTGCCATGGTTATGGGAGGCGAGTTTTCCGCTCACAATATTCCGGTGGACGCAGGAAAAGATCGGCTGATGCTTACAGGATTTATTTCCAGCCCGGAATACACAAAATCAAATTCCAAAAGCATTTATTTATTTGTCAACAAAAGATTCATCCGCGACAACAGCGTCACGCACGCGGTCTTATCCTCTTACAGACAGATCATCGAGCCAAGGCGCTATCCAGCGGCGGTGTTATTTCTGGATATGCCGCCGGAAGATGTTGACGTTAACGTTCACCCTGCGAAAATGGAAGTTCGGTTCAAAAACGCGCGTGATGTGTACGAGCTCGTGTCGAGGAGCATCGTCCATGGTCTGGCGCAGGTACAAACATCAAAGGGCAATTTTATTTACCGTTTAGCGCCGAAAGAGAAACAGGCGTTTCCGGCGCCTTCGCTGCGGGAGAATTTACCGAGAATGACTTTCGGCGCCTTTTCTCGTCAGAATTTACAACAGTCCATCAATAACGATTTATTTAAACGTTCCACTGACGCGGACTTTCTGTCCAATCTGAAAGTGGATCATGTTTCAAACAGAGAATCGTTATCCTTTGCCGGCATGAAATATATCGGTCAGTTCGCCAATACCTATCTGATTTTTGAAGGCGAAGACAGACTTGTTCTGCTCGATCAGCATGCGGCTCATGAGAGAATTCTTCTGGAAAAGTTAAAAAATGAAAACGCCGATAAAGTCATCAGCCAGTCGCTGCTGTTGCCGGAAATTGTCAATTTAACGCCGGGACAAGTGTCAATGTTTTCTGACTATCTTGATTTCTTGCAGGATATCGGTTTGGAGATTGAGATTTTCGGCCGTGACGCGATTGTCGTAAAAGCGGTTCCCGCAACGTTAGCGCAAGTGAAAATAAACGAAATGATTTCCGATATTGCCGATCAGCTCGGCGATCAGAGCGAGAGTCCTTCTTTCCGGGAAAAAAGAGAAAAAATACTTGTCTCCCTGGCTTGTCGTGCTGCCATCAAGGCCAACAGGTCTCTTTCACCCGAAGAGGTTTTAGCTTTATGTCGCGAGCTGGAATCGACACCTTTCAATCAAACCTGTCCGCACGGACGTCCCGTTAGTATCAACTTTTCTTTGAGTGAAATCGAAAGAATGTTTAAGAGAAAGTAAATGACAAAAATGGAAAAGTTGCCCCTGGTCATTATCAATTCTCCCACTGCCACGGGAAAAACGCAATTGGCGGTCAATCTAGCGCTTCAATTCGGCGGTGAAATCATCAGCGCGGACTCCATGCAGGTTTACCGGTATCTCGATATCGGCACGGCGAAACCCACCATGGAGGAGCGAAAAGGCATTAAACATCACTTAATCGATGTTGTTCATCCCGATGAAGACTTTAACGCCGCTTTGTTTGCTGATAAAGCACGCGCCATCATCTCCGATCTTGCGGAAAAGCATAGACCGGTCTTTGTCGCGGGAGGCACAGGACTGTACATCAGAGCGCTGCTGAAGGGAATGATTGACACACCGGATGTGGATGAAAATATCAGAAATCATTTCCGCGGGTTGAGAGATGTCCACGGCAAGAAATATCTTTACGATCTTTTGCTGAAAAGAGATGAAATGGCCGCCGCTCAAATCAACCCCAATGATTCCGTCAGAGTAATACGGGCGCTGGAGGTTCTGGAGCAGACCGGAGAGTCCATCGCGGTGAAACAGAAAAAACATTCCTTTGCCGATAATCCCTATACGACGTATAAAATTGGTTTAAAAATCGATCGCCAGGCATTGAAGCGAAACATTGAATCGCGCACCGATAAGATGATCGCGGAAGGACTTCTCAATGAAGTCAGAAGTGTTTTGGCGATGGGTTACAGCGAAAATCTCAAGCCATTGCAATCACTCGGGTATAAACAAGCAATTGGATTTTTAAACAATAAGCACGACTGGGAAAGTGCGGTCAATCTGATTAAACGCGACACATGGCAATATGCCAAACGTCAGATGACCTGGTTCGCGGCCGACAAGGAAATTAACTGGTTTGATGCAGACGATCAGTCAGATATCGCTAATAATATCAATAGCTTTCTGACAAAGCACAACTTTTCCCTTTAGGTTTTGACGTGCAATAGTACTTGACTTAAACCGGTTCTAAAGATAATCATATCAGGCGGTTTAGGAAAAAAATGATGATGAAGCTTAGAATCAGAACATTTGTTTTTGTCACTGTATTTTGTGTTGCGGCGCTGTTGATAATTTCCTGTGGATCAAAGGAAAGACTTGCCGTAAATCAGCTAGACACGCCTGAACACCACACCTTTACCGGACTGAAATTGCTCGATCAGGAGAAGTATTCAGACGCCTCCCGCGCTTTCAGGATGGCTATTCAACTGAATAAAAATTATTCGCGTGCTTATTCGGGGATGGCTCTGGTCAATATTTATACGGGAAAATATAAAATCGCCTGGGAGAATCTCGATCTTGCTTTCAAGAATGCCAACGACAGCTCGGAAAAACTTTTCGTTAATGTGTCCAAAATCCGTTACTATTGCGCCAATGATTCGGACCCAAGGTGGCTGGATCTGGCCAAAGAACAATTTAATGAAGCCGTTGCAATCGACTCCGAACATTCGCCTGCCTATTATCATATGGGTTTCGCCTACAAACAAGCGTTGGAGTTTAATCAGGCCGGCCAAATGTTCGCCACGGTACTTCAATTGAAAAAAACTCATATTTACGATGCGAATTATCAACTTATTTTTTTGCAGCAAGTTCAATCAGCCCATCCCCAAACGCGTGCCGGAAAGAAAATAGCCTTGGCGGAAAGGCTGACCAGAGCGCAAGCCGCGTCCTTGTTTGTCAATGAACTCAAAATGAAAGCAATTTACGCTCCGATGGGTAGCGTTGTTTCGGATGCCGGAATGCAAACTGAAACAAATCTGCCAGAATCGACAGCGATTGAAGATTCGTCAGGAATTTTGCCTGAGAGTAAAGTCGCGGCAGAGGCATCTTCGCCCGCCGCCGCAAGTGTTCCCGTCAAAATTTTCGCAAAAGATATCGCCAATCATCCCCTGAAGAATGATATTGAAATAATCCTTGAAATCGGCATTCGGGGATTGGGCAATGATCCTAATGGCAACTTCAATCCGGAAGAAGTTTTATCACGCGGTGAATTTGCATCAATGCTCGAGGATATCATGTTAAAACTGAACGGTGTGAATAATAAGACAGACCGAGGCATCAGTTTAAAATTAATGTTTCCTGATGTTTCGCCGGAAATGCCTTATTATAATTCTATAATATCCGTGGCATCGCAAAGAATAATGAAAGCTAAAAACTTGAAGACCGGAGAGTTCTATCCGCTTAAGCCATTATCTGGAGCGGAAGCTCTTTTAATAATTCGTCAATTAAAGAATAAATTTAAGATTATTGATTAGGCATTGTAATATAAAAGCAAAATAATACAGGGCGAAAGCCCTTTTTTAGTGAGACTCCAATTCCGAAAGCGTAGCGAAGCGGAATTGGCTAGTCGAACTATCCCAAATTGCAAAGCAATTTGGGATCATGAAATGCGCAGTCAGATTGGCAAGTCGTAATGAGACAAGCTGAACTTTAGTTAAGCGTAAGTCAAAATATCCCCTTCAAGAAGCAATGCGGGGTTCGATATAAAGAAGGAGTTAAATTTAAAATGGCAAAACGAGAATTAGCAAAAGCTTTCGAACCGGCCGATATCGAAAAAAGGTTATACGACTATTGGCTGACAAACGGATATTTCCACGCCAAGGATAAAAGCGACGCTCCCGCTTTTTCCATTGTTATCCCTCCGCCGAATGTTACCGGCATGCTGCACATGGGTCATGCCTTAAATAACACGCTGCAGGATATTATTATCCGCTTTAAAAGAATGCAGGGTTACAACACGCTTTGGATGCCGGGTATGGATCATGCGGGCATTGCCACGCAAAACGTGGTGGAACAGCAATTGATGAAAGAGGGATCATCCCGCCATGAGCTGGGACGCGAGAAATTTATTGAACGCGTCTGGGAATGGAAGGAAAAATACGGCGGCGTGATCATTAATCAGTTAAAACGTCTCGGCTGTTCCTGCGATTGGGAGCGGGAACGATTTACAATGGACAAGGGATTGTCCAACGCGGTACGCGAGGTTTTTGTCCGTCTTTATAAAGAAGACATGATTTATCAGGGCGATTACATTGTCAATTGGTGCCCCCGTTGTCATACTGCCATTTCCGATCTGGAAGTGGAATTTAAATCCGATGCGAGTTTCCTCTGGAACATCCGTTATCCCATGGCCGACGGCAATGGAGAAATCGTTGTAGCCACGACCAGACCCGAAACCATGCTCGGCGACACGGCTGTCGCGGTTCATCCCGACGATAAAAGATATGCCGGCAAGATAGGCAAATACGTCATTCTGCCGTTAATGAATAAAAAGATTCCCATCATCGCGGATGAATACGTGACGATGGATTTCGGTTCCGGCGCGGTCAAAATCACACCCGGTTCCGATCCGAACGACTTTGCCATGGCCCAGCGTCATAATCTGGAAATCATATCTATCATGGATGGAACGGGAATCATCAATGAGAATGGCGGTCCGTATCAGGGGCAGGAGCGCTACGAAGCCAGGAAAAATGTCATCGCCGATTTGGAAAAGGGCAATTATCTCGTCAGCACCGAACCCTACGCCCACAATGTGGGCCAGTGCTACCGCTGTAAAACAGACATCGAGCCGATGGTGTCCAAGCAGTGGTTTGTCAAAATCAAACCGCTGGCAAAACAGGCCATCGCGGCAGTTGTCAAAGAAAAAACGAAAATTATTCCCAAGACATGGGAAGCGACCTACTATGACTGGATGAACAACATCAGGGACTGGTGCATATCACGGCAGCTTTGGTGGGGACATCGAATTCCGGTATGGTATTGCGACAATTGTAAAAAGGTCATTGTTTCCACGGTTGATCCGGATAAATGCCCCGACTGCGGCGGCGCATCGCTCAAGCAGGACGAGGATGTTTTGGACACATGGTTCAGCTCGGCCCTATGGCCTTTTTCTACGCTGGGATGGCCGGATGAAACGCCGGCTCTGAAAACTTTCTATCCAACGTCACTTCTCATAACCGGTTTCGACATCCTCTTTTTCTGGGTGGCGCGTATGATGATGATGGGGATTTACGTGATGAAAGAAGTGCCCTTTGAACATGTGTATCTGCATGCCCTTGTCCGGGATGAAAAAGGGGAAAAAATGAGCAAATCGAAGGGCAACAGTATTGATCCCCTTTTGATGATCGACCAATACGGAACGGACGCGTTTCGCTTCACGCTGGCCGCTTATACAGCGCAGGGACGGGATGTCCGCCTCTCGCCTGAACGTATTGAGGGCTACAAATTTTTTGTCAATAAAATCTGGAACGCGTCAAAGCTCACCTTCAGTAATCTGGAGGATTATGATGAATCCGCTTCGTTACAAACGGTCGATTCGCCGCCGGACAAGTGGATAAAAACAAGGCTGAATAAAGCCATTGAAGAGGTGAGCACAAGCCTTGACGAATACCGTTTTAATGACGCTTCTGCGGCTGTCTATCGTTTTATCTGGCACGAGCTGTGCGACTGGTATCTGGAATTAAGCAAGCCGGCTTTCTACGGCAAGGAAAGCGCGGAAAAACGAACCGCAGTGCAGAAAACATTATCCGAAGTTTTTCAGGCCACCTTGCAGATTCTGCATCCCTTCATGCCTTTTTTAACTGAAGAATTATGGCATGTGTTCAAGGGAGACGATAAAGATTCCATCATGGTCAGCCGATTTCCCGTTGCTAAGGATGAATGGAAAAATGACGAAGCCGAAAAAGAGATGGAAATGATTATGGACATCATCACGTCCGTGCGCAATATTCGCGGGGAAATGAGAATCGCGCCGTCTCAGAAACTCAATCTTTTAATTTCTGCGGCTGACGAACGAAACCGGAAGTTGATCGAAAGTAACCAGGGGTATATTTTGAATCTGGCTAATCTCGAATCCCTGAAGGTCGAAATCAATGCCGTTGAACCGAAAGGCGTGGCGACGTCTGTCACCGGTTCCACAAAGATATTCGTTCCGCTTGCCGGCATTGTTGACATTTCCGGAGAAATAACGAGACTGGAAAAAGAATTGGGGAAAATTCAAAAGGATTTGCAGCAAAGCTCAAAGAAACTGGCCAACAGGGATTTTATGACGAAAGCCGCGCCGGATGTTATTCAAAAGGAGCAGGATAAAGTAAAGGAATACCAGAAGAAACACAGCACCCTGGAAAACGCGCTGAAGAAATTAAAAGGCATCCATAAATAATGGAAAAAGGAATTTTAAAAATCATTGA
Source organism: Smithella sp. (assembly GCA_030018675.1). Lineage (GTDB taxonomy): Bacteria > Desulfobacterota > Syntrophia > Syntrophales > Smithellaceae > Smithella. The sequence goes on along the minus strand of JASEHT010000063.1, from coordinate 2,753 downwards.
AAACGCGCTGGCTGAAGATATCGGTGCCGGGGATATTACGACGAAGGCTATTATCAGGTCCGGCAAGCAGGGCAGGGCGTTTGCCATCGCCAAAGAGTCTTTTATCATTGCGGGACTGGATGTTTTTGAGGCGACTTTCAAGTTCCTTGACCGGAAGATCAAAATTAAAAAATTCTTTAAGGATGGTTGCCGGGTGAAGAAAGGCGATGTGATTGCTGAAGTATCGGGCAGTTTATCCTCTGTTCTGATGGCGGAGCGCGTGGCACTAAACCTCTTTCAGCGTATGTGCGGCATCTCGACACTGACCGCGCGATATCTAGACGCTGTGCTGGACACCAAAGCCGTCATTCTTGATACGCGAAAGACCGCTCCCGGATTGCGCATTCTTGATAAAATGGCCGTAAAGATCGGTGACGGGCAGAATCACCGCTTCGGTTTATATGACGCGGTTTTAATCAAGGACAACCATATTGAAGCCGCCGGCGGCATCAGGGCGGCGGTGGAAGCGCAGAAAAGAAATCTCTCCCGCGACATGAAGATTGAAGTGGAAACGAAAAATATGAAAGAGGTCAGGGAGGCTCTGGCTTGCGGCGCGGATATCATCTTGCTGGACAATATGAGCGTTCCTGCGATGAAGAAAGCTGTTGCTCTGGTGAACGGTCGGGCGCTTCTGGAAGCGTCAGGCAATGTCAGTCTGCAAAACGTGGCCTCGATTGCCGCAACCGGCGTTGATTATATTTCCATAGGAGAGCTGACCCATTCCGTCCGCGCCGCTGACATTTCTCTTAAAATAAAAAACTGCTAAAAACACAATAATTAATCAATAATTATAACTGCCATTGCTCCGCTGTTGATTCCATGAAATTTGATTTAAAAGAACTTAATGAAACATTGACGGGAAAATTAATCGGTCGAGACATTCATTATTATGATGAAACAGAATCGACGAATGATGTGGCGTTTTCTTTAGGAATTGCCGGAGCTCCCGAGGGCACGGTTGTCCTAGCCGACAGTCAGCGGGGAGGGAAGGGCAGATTTCAACGATCCTGGCATTCGCCGCCGGCTTCTAATATCTATACGTCCATAATACTCAGACCGGGAATCCGCTTGTCAAACGCTTCACAAATTCCGATCCTTGCGGGTGTTGCAGCGGCGGAAGTCTTGGATAAATACTGTCCCGGAAAGATCAGTTTGAAATGGCCCAATGATGTGCTGCTTAATGAAAAAAAAGTATCGGGTATCCTTTCACTAGCGAAATTCACCGCGAATCATCTTGATTTTATCATCCTGGGAATCGGCATCAACGTGAACATGAATCAGGGCCGTTTTTCGGAGGAAATACGCAAAACAGCAACCTCTTTGTCCATTGAAACGGGAAGGGAAATATCCCGGCAGGATGTGCTAATTAGCCTCTATGAAAATCTCGAAAAATGGTATAAAAAACTACTGCAATATGGATTCGATCGCGTCAAAGAAAGATGGATAAAACTTTCATCAATGACAGGAGATACCGTTGAAGTAAATTTTTTGGGAGAGACTGTCAGGGGCATCGTAGAAGGTATTGATGATTCCGGTTCGCTGATTCTTATGGTGGATGGCAATAAGAAAGTACACGTCTCGGCAGGCGACGCGACCATATTGAAATGATGAGAACAAGTACGACGGGAAAGGTCAAAGCGCTTCTATACCTCCAGATGTCACTTCGAACCCCGATGTGTCGGGGTGCGAAGTCTCAAAAGAACCAGATGTCTCGCATACACTCGACATGACAGGCAGGAATGGAAGAAGGCAGGGGATAATTCACATACCGTCCGAAACAGTTGAAAGAGAGCGATTACCTCGCCAAGGTCATTTTTTTAGAAATGCAAATTTCACTGGCGGCCATTCGCCAAAAGCTGTATAAGAATCAGCAATTAAATTGCTCTTTGAAAGCTGAATAAACCACCGCCTACACCCATGACAATCTCGACCGCCTGTTAAGTTACACCGTCAGCGGCGCGAATGCGACAAAGACCGACTACACCTACGAAGGTTACAACCGCAAGACCGAGAAAGTTGCGCAGGGCGCTACGGTCATCAAGAATCAAACATACACCTACGACAACACCAACCGCCTGACGAGCACGACCGATTCCGTCAGCGGCAAGATACTGGCTTATATCTATGACGCCAACGGCAACACCGTCAATAAGACCGACAGCCTGCTTCCCGGCGAAGAAATGAACTTCACCTACAATTCGCAAGATCAACTCGTTCAAAGCAAACGCGGTCCGCCCGCGGGCGAAGCCATTACGGGCTCCTACGATTACAATGCCGCAGGCCTGAGAGTCCGGCACAAAAACTCCGACCGCGGCGACATCGGCTATTACTATGACGGCACATCCGTCATCGAAGAAAGAAACGACGGCGACAACACCCTTGTCGCCCATTACAACTATGCAGACAGACTCCTAAGCCTCAGCACACAACAAGGCACTCAGTACTATCTGCACGATGCTTTGGGCAGCACAGTCAATCTCACAGATCAAACAGGCAACACGCAGGTCAGCTATCTGCTCGATCCGTGGGGACACATCAAAAACCAGATTGGCGTCAGCGTCAACCGGCAGATATTCACCGGTCAGGAACATGATCCCAATACCGGCCTGATTTACTTCGGCGCACGGTATTACGATCCCGACACCGCCAGATTCATCACGCAGGATCCTTATTTAGGCGAGACCTCCACCCCGCCGTCCTTAAACCGCTATCTG
>JASEHT010000062.1 GCA_030018675.1 Smithella sp. | reverse complement strand
GAAGACTGGTTCGACGAGCAAATGCAGCATGATACTTTTCGCCTTCATTCCGACATCAACCAGTATTTCCTGAAGTCCGCGGAAAAATTAATCGATCATGATAAAAAATATGACGCCTCCTGGTATTTCGCCCGTTTGGGCGTGGATGCAAAAATCGAAAAGGGGAAACCCTTTATTGAAAAGCACAGAGACCTTTTCGAACGGGCCGAAGCAAAAAACGGAATCCACAAAGAATTAATTGCCGCCATCATCGGCGTTGAAACCAATTTTGCCGACCGTCATCAGCGCGGCAAGTTTTACGCTTTTAATGTTCTGGTTTCTCAATACCTTTTCACGAGACGATCAAAATTTTCCGTCCGAGAACTGACATCGCTTTATAAATTCTCTGAAAAAACAAGCCGACCACCTCAGTATTTCACGAGTTCGTATGCCGGAGCGATCGGCTGGGGGCAGTTTATTCCTTCTTCCCTACTGTCTTTTTTCGTTGATTCAAACGGACAAAATGATGACATTGATCCCTTTTCCATCGAAGACACGATTTTCAGTGTGGAAAACTACCTTTTCAAACACAATCTGTCCGGAAGAAACATCGATGTGTATGACAGTAAATACAAAGCCGTTTTTGCCTACAACCGCAGCGATGTCTATGTCAAGGCTGTTCTGTACATTTATGACGGATTGCGTGATTATTATTATCAGGTCGAAGCAGGCAAATGAAAGACGTTCCCCTCAAGGTTAGATTGATTTCAATTCACAAAATCTTTTTCTTGTTTTTTCGATACGTCAGATAGCTGTGCAGAAACCATCCCATGAGAACGCCCGTTAACAAGAGAAAAGAGATCATTACCGGCAGCGACATTGAAACTTCCCATAGCAGAAAGCTCACCGTCACCACTTCAATATTTTGAGCCAGAAAGATAAGGGCTACGAATAGCAGGATAGCGATAAGGCCGATTTTATAATTCATTTTCTTGTCCCTCCGTAATTAGGGCATAGACCGCCCCGCACGTGACCATCGATCAACCGTCTAATCATTTTTTTTCACCTCGACACTTTTCCCGAATGTCGGCACAACAAATCTACCCCTACTCTTGCTGTTTTGACGAATAACGTTGTTCAAACGCTCACGTGGTTCGTCAATGCTTTCATCTGTCAGTTGAAACGTGCCGAAATGAATCCCTACGGATAATTTGGAATCCAGATCTTGATGAGCATCAAACGCCTCTTCAGGCGTGAGATGAATGGTTTCCATCATCCAGCGAGGCTCATAAGCTCCTATGGGAATAAAGGCAAGGTCAACCGGACCGAAACGCTTTCGTACCTCTCTTATGAAGCTGCCATAACCGGAATCACCCAGAAAATAAATCACGCCGTCAGGTGCTTTGATCACAAAACCACCCCATAGACTCATGTTATAATCCGCAACACCCCGGCGTGAAAAATGTCTGGCCGGTGCAAAATATATTTCAATGCCGTCTTTTGTAATGCCTTGCCACCAATCGAGTCCCGTAACGTTATGGATGCCTGAACGCTTCAATGTTCGCTGATTGCCTATCCCTGCCACAAAAAGGGGATTGTCCCTTTTAGCGACACGTACCAAGGTGGGCATATCCATGTGGTCGTAATGGTTGTGGGAAATCAATACGATATCAATAGGAGGAAGGTCTTCAAAAGCGATTCCGGGAGACACCACGCGCTTCGGCCCGATCCATGGCAACCAGCTGGCACGCTCAGACCAGATGGGATCGGTTAAAATATTGACGCCATCCACCTGGATCAGAACCGTGGCATGATTGACAACCATGTATCTTATCCCCGTCTTCACCCGGTCTGGGGGCTTATCGCCCGGTTCATTTTGAATTTCCGCAGGCCACTTCTCACGCTTTCCGGTCACAAACCATTTCACCATATCCCATGCGTTATGATGTTTTACGGGCTCAACATTAAGAAAACGCCTTCCGAAAATCGTATCCTCATATCGGCTTTCGTACCCCCCATCATCCTCAAAAAGCGACTGAGCATCCGCCCAACTGCCTAAGAAAGAGCCGGATAAAAGGAATAGCAGAGAAAACCAGATAATTTTATTTATATATTGCATGAAAGATAATTTCTAAAAGAACCTGTATTTAGTATTGTTATGCCGTTTCCCCATAGAACTTCTACTTGAATTCCCTGCGCAAACCGTATTTTATCATTTTCAACTGTAGCCCTTTGCGGCTTAACCCCATTTTTTTCGCCGCCCGGGTAACATTCCATCCCGACTCTTCGAGACATTGGGCCAGCAGCTGTTTTTCGACATTTTCCACCTGATTCCGCATATATTCTTTGAAGGGCTTTTCACCGCCATCAGCGGGCATCGCGACAATTTTATCACGCGCAAACTTGAATTCCGGGGGCACTTCTTGAGGTGTAATCAGACCGTCCTTCGCCAAAAGCATCATTCTTTCAATGAGATTTTCCAGTTCCCGGACATTACCAGGCCAATCGTAGTCCAGAAGCAATTTTTTGACCTCGTCGTCCATCCCGATGGAAAGCTCCATTTTTTTATTGAACTTTTCCAGAAAAAACTCCACCAGGGGAAGAATATCTTCTTTCCTGTCTCTCAAAGGAGGAATATCGATGGGAAAAACATTGAGTCGATAATACAAATCCTCGCGAAAATTTCCGGCCTGCACCTGACGCAGAAGGTTCTGATTGGTTGCGGCGATCATGCGCACATCCACCTTGATGGTGCGCAACCCGCCGACCCGCTCAAATTCCTGTTCCTGAATGACGCGCAGAAGCTTTACCTGCATCTCCCGCGGAATTTCCGACACTTCATCCAGAAACAAAGTTCCTTTATGTGCCAGTTCGAATTTTCCCGGTTTGGTCGCCGCCGCGCCCGTGTAGGCTCCTTTTTCATAGCCGAACAATTCGCTTTCCATCAACGTTTCAGCGATGGCCGCGCAATTGATCTTGATCAGAGGATTATTCCGGCGGGGAGAGTTATAATGAATGGCATCGGCAACCAGTTCCTTCCCTGTTCCGGTTTCACCCGTAATCATAATGGTGGTGGTGGTCTGAGCCACCCGCTTTATGGCTTCGAAAACCTCCAGCGTTTTGGGGCTGACGCCGATCATGCCGATGCGCTCGATTTCCGCCGGCGGCAGAGACAATTCATTATCCCGTAGCATGCGCGTTTTTATGGCTTTGGAAATTATGTTTTTCAAATCGTCAAGATCAAACGGTTTGGTAATGTAATCGAACGCCCCTTTTTTCAACGCTTCGACGGCGGTGGCGATGGTGCCGTGCGCGGTAATCATGATGACGGGAATTTCCGGATGCTTTTCGGCAACGATGGAAAGCAATCTCATGCCGTCCATGTCCGGCATTTTCAAATCAGTGATCACCACGGCTATTTTGTTCGATTGCAGAACCTGCAGCGCTTCACGTCCGTTGGCAGCGGAAGAAACGTCAAAGCCTTCCTTTTTCAGCATGGCGGACAATACCAGCCGCATATTCAGTTCATCATCAACGACGAGAATTTTTTTCATGGTCTGCAATTATTATGCTTTGAATTTTAAATCAAGCCGGATTATGTCTTAAATCCATTCGCTGCTCTTCAGTTTTATGATCAATGTGGCGCCTTGAGAAACAGCCGACTGAACGCGGATGCTGCCGCCGTGCTCTCTGATAATTTTCTGACAGATGGCCAGGCCCAGCCCAACGCCCCGTTCCCGGGTGGTGAAAAAAGGTTTAAAAATATTCTTTAAATCCGTGTTGCTGATTCCGGCGCCGGTGTCGCGAATCATGACGGATACATCTCCTTCCTCATCCGCTTCTTGTCTGCACGTGCTGAACGTCAATGTGCCGCCTTCCGGCATGGACTCGATCGCGTTCAGGGCTAGATTTAAAATGACCTGCACCAATTGATTTTCATCCACTTTTACTTTCGGAAGACGCTCGTCCAGCTGTTGAACGATGCTGATATTCTCCGCCTGCTGATTCGCGGCGACAACGGAAACGGCCTTGCGGATTATCGCATTAATATCCTGCATGATGCAATTCAGTTGATACGGCCGTGCATATTCAAGAAATTGACTGACGACGGCATTGAGTCTGTCGGTTCCATCGACGATAACGTCTAACAATTCCTGCTGCTCCGGCGTCGATGCTTCAGACTTGAGATATTGCGCCGCGCCCTTGATGGATCCCAGCGGATTGCGGATTTCATGCGCCACGACGGGAGCCATTTCCGCCAGCATCAGGGCCTTTTCGCGTTCCAGTTTCTCATCGAATTCGTAAAGAGAGGTAAAGACATCCTTACTTCCGGGATAGAAGTAGCTGAATATTTTTTTTAAAATTATTTTCATCGGAGTGAAGGAAATGACAACCAGAAAAGACGCGAGCAACAGACCCGCCAGGGAGGGCGGCGTTCCGCCGAAAAAAGAAGACGCCCCGTAGAAAATGAGCGCGCCCGTCAACGAGCTTATAACAATGACCAGAGACCGGGCGAAGAAATCATGCAGTTCGCGCAGTTGGGGATAAGCTATAATCAGCAGAATAAAATATAACAAGACCGACATCACCATACCGTTGATGACGGGCACGCTCAATCCCGCGTGATTTAATAAATGGGCATTTCCGGCAACCCAAGCGACGGGACAGGCCACAAGCAGATAAAATAGACGTCTTTTTTCGGTTCCGGATGGCAGATGATTGACATGCCACGCCAGGGCGATATAGCAGAGAAGCAGCGAAAAAAAAGTGTAAAGCCGCAGGGCATCGGCAAAATAATTCTTTTCAGACAAGGGCGTGAAAACCATGATCACGCCGCACAGACTCGCCAAAGCGAAAAAATAAAACAATCGCCTGGATATCAGAGTCTTGTTCCTGGTCAGATATCGAAAAAACAAAAGCGCTGAAGGAGCGATTGCCAGAAGGCCGATATATCTGATTTTCAGCAGAAATTCCAAATTGAAAAAATTACCCATCGTAATGGAAATCTGCGAAAGAAATACAGCGGCGCATAATCCGGCAAAAGACGTTTGCAGAGCGTCTTTTTTGCCCTTAATCATCAGAGAAACGGCGATGGTAAAACTGGTCGCGGCTAGAATAAAAGTATCCATAAAAATCCTGCATGATTGATGTACGGACGTTTTGCAGCAAGAGTCGGATCATTCGAAGAACAAAAATTCCGGCAAGAAATATTCCCTACTTGATTCCCACCGTGCCCAAACCGGCCAAGGTAACCTTAAAAAGAAACCGCACGTCATCATCGGTCTCGGTCACATCGAATCCCACGCTCCAGCATTGCTCGCGATAAACAAAACCCACCGAATTTTCAATCTTTCGGGAATTCAACAGGTCATATTTTGAAAACAACGTGCCTTCAATTTTATCGGTGAGCACCGCTTTTAGACTGACATTGATTTCCTCGATGAAATCCCTGGTATTACGGTAGCCGATGAGCAGCGAATCGCCGCGATTGTCGCGGAAGTGAAAATCCAGATTATTTTGTTTCCAGCCGTCATAGATATTATACAGATTGTGCGATTTTAAAGAAAAATACTTATAGGGCTTCAGGTCTATTTCCACGCCCATGTTGGAAAAAGGTCTTCTTTCCTCCGTGCTTCCGGTCATATCTTTGCGGGCTTCGTTAATATCGTAGGTCTGAAATAATTTGACGCGCATAAACTCCAGATAACCGGCACCCGTGTCATCTTTGATTCTCGAGGTCAACGTGTTGGTCAGTGACCAGGCGACAACGTTTTGTTTGGTCAACGCATCCCCGTACAGCGTGGACAGAGGGGTGGTAAAAGGCGATAGAGATGAACGATAAAAATCCGGAACCTGATCCGCGTCAATATCCGGAACATAGGCGTAGGTGATCTCCGGTTTTATTTCGTGCCTTATCTTTTCCCAATTAGCAACATTGACGTCAAACACGCGGGAAAGCTGACTGCTCAGGGATACGGATGCATTGTAAACCATTCTGTCGGCGGTTTTCTTTCTGGAATCGGTTTCATGGTCATCCCTGCTCCAGAAAGTCTCTTTGAGGGTGAACTGCGGGATTACCCGAAAATAGTTGAATATTTTAAAAGGCATGGAAAGGGTCGGGGAAAAATCGATCAAGTGCCCCTTGTCTCCCTCGTCCCGGTACAAATAATCATAGGCTCCGGTAAATTCAAAATATACCGGCGTGCCGAAAAGCTGCTGTTTGGCGCCGGTCAGGACCAGCTCCGGATATTTTTGCAGAGTCTGATCGTTGCTGAAAGATCCGAAATCCTCCATGGTGTTCAGCATGCCGGATAGGTTGTAATTGGACCATCCTTTGAACATCCGTACGGTGGACTCCAGGTAACGAAGCGATTTGTCGCCGTAAAAAGAAACTTGCCGGAAATCGTCCGGCGTCGTTTTGGAGTAATTGTCAAGGTAGTAATTTTTCGCCGAAAAATCCTTGAAATACCACTTGTCGGATACTTTTTTCAGATCCGCCCTGAAATACAGTTGGGGATTGACGTTGGTCTGGTGGTGGATATAATAAGACCAGCGTCTGTTCATGCCCTGCCAGTCGCGACTTGTCGCCGCGTCGGTGGTTTCAATGACGTCCTTGGTGTCCTCAAGATAATCGCCGTAAAACGTGCCGAACGATTTATCACCCAGATAATATCTAAATTCCGCGCCTTCTTTGAATCCTCTTTTTTCGATGTAGCGCTGGTAAAATGTCGCGTCCATCCGTTGAGAAATGGCCCAGAAAAAAGGAAGTTCAATATCCAGGCCGTCTTTATCTCTGGAATAGGCCAGATAAGGCAGCAGAACACCGGTCTGACGTTTTGTTTTTGCCGGAAAAAAAATATACGGAACATAAAGCACGGGGATTCCCCTAGCCCGGAAACAGGCGTTCCTGACCGTACCGTATCCTTCAATCGTTACGTTCATTTGGCTACCGGTGATCTGCCAGTCGGGGTTGTCTCCTTCACAGGTCGTCGCGGTGGGTTGGTCGATGGAATACGTTTCCTCTCCCGTTTTTTCAATTTTGTCGCCGCCGATATAAAATTTATTTCTCGCGTAAAACGCATTGGCGTTATAAGCGGCACCTGTCTTATCTTCTATATTGAAAACAATTTTGTCACCGCGCAGCGTATCCTCTCCCATTTTCAGCAAAGCATCGCCCTGGGCCATGGCGACATTACTGGCGTTATCCAACTCCACTTCATCGGCGGAAAGAGCCGTACCGCTGTAAAAGATGGTGACCTTACCCCGTGCGTGATACAAATTTCGGGCGTTGTCGTAATCCATGGTATCGGCTTCAATACGGACAAAACCGTTTTCGTCAGGCAATCCGACCGGCGAAGCGACCGGACTTCCGGCTGTTTCACCGGACCTTGTGTCGCCCGCGTCGGGAGCCGCCCCCTTGTAAATCACAGTCATTTTGTCCTGAACAATATATACATCTTGAAAATCTTTGCTTTTTGAATCATCCGGCTCAAAAGCAATAGCGGCATCACACAAAAACAAACCTGTAAAGAAAACAAAGAAGGCGATGGCGAAGCCTGCTCGCCATGACTGAGATAGTCTGATAAATATTCTGTTCGTTAAATATTCGTTTCTTGTTTGCAAATATCTATCCATTATGGGGACCCGTTTCACATGGTATTATGGTTTTTTCGCCGTGTTATTACTACCATATAAGGTGATTTCAGGGAAAGCTTGTTTTATTTCACCGGCCAGATAAAAGGAGCCCGTGGCGCAGATAATATTTTGTCTGCCTGCCGATTTAAGCGCCTCCTGAATAGCCTGGCGCACATTTTCAACGACAACGGGCTTTCGCCCCATTTTACATACGACGTCTCTGATCGCAGACAGAGGCGCCGAGCGTCTTGCATGGAGTCCGGTCAAAATGATTTTTTGAGACAGAGGAACTATTTTTTTCAGCATGCCACGGTAATCCTTGTCGGCAAGCGCGCCAAATATGACTATTATTTTTTTATCTGAGAATTCTTTTTTTAAAAAGCGGCATAAGGAATCCATGCCCGCCGGATTATGCGCACCGTCAAGAAGAAAAAGGGGCTTCTCTTGTAAAATTTCCATCCGAGCATCCCAGCGAGTCTTTCGAAGCCCATCATGAATTGCATTGTCATCTACGGGGAACCCCTTCGTGGCGCAGATCTCAATGGTCGCCAAAGCCAGGGCGGCATTGGATTGCTGATGGTCTCCTCTCAAAGGAACCGCCAGATTTTTCACTTCCCGCCGCAATCCCTCATAGGTCAGCAAACTGTTTGCCTGCTTTTTTATTTTGATATCGCGTCCCAGGCGATAAAGCTTTGTTCTACGTTTCCGGCAGGCTTTTTCCAGCATATCAAGAACCGTTTTTTGTTTCGCTCCCGTTACGCAAATGCTGTTGCGCTTGATAATTCCCGCTTTCTCATAGGCAATGGATTGCAGCGTACCCCCCAGATATGCCGTATGATCCAAAGCGATATTGGTGATGACCGAAACAAGCGGATGGCCGACATTGGTCGCATCCAACCTGCCGCCCAAGCCAACCTCCAGCACGGCGATATCAACCTGTTCATTCTGAAAATGCGCCAACGCTACGGCGGTTAAAAATTCAAAATACGTTATCGGATTTTTAATTGCACTCTTCACATGCTCGATGGTTCGGCCGAAATTTCTCTGTGAGATTTTCTTTCCGTTAACGACGATTCTTTCCCGGACATCAATCAAATGAGGAGAGGTGTAAAGCCCGACTCTGTAACCGGCACGGTGAAGAATGGAAGCGGTCATCGCCGCGGTTGATCCCTTGCCGTTCGTGCCGCCGATGATGATTGTCGGATAAGACTTATGGGGATTGCCCAGACGCGACAGCAACGCCTTGATGGCCTGAAGGCCGAAGTGCATTTTATCGATATTCAGACTGTCGAGATAGGATGCTGATTTAGATTTGTTCATGATCTTTCGACTTAAATGCTTATTATTCCTATTGAATTAGTCGTAAGCTAGCACACCTTCTTCGTGCAGGCAATGATATTATAAAAAAATTTAAAAAACCTGTTCTCGGGCAGAAGACATAGCGACGAGGTATCGAAGATTTTTCTTATTCGGAAAGAAGGCTTTGCCAGGTGTGACGCTCCAAAAACGAACCGGGAACGTTATGCTCCATTTCTTCAAAAAGAGAAAAAGGTGTCGCGAAAGTCATAAAATGGGGATCTCCCAATTGCTTCCGGACATAAACACGGGCGGAAAGATCTGTCAGTCCGACAACGGCTCTGGGCCTGTCCGATCGGGACTCCCGGTAGGGATAAATACCGACGGCTTGACAACCGGCAGCGTAGGGCATGATGACACTTTCATTATTTTCCCGTCCGTAATTAGCCAGCACGGTCAAGGCGGAAAGCTGATCAGGATTAACAAAGAAAATGATTGTCTGCGGTTTTTCCAAGGCGGGATTGATATCGGACAGCGGACGAAACACAACATATTTTGCGGGAACATCCGTTATCGGCAGGTTTTCGATGAATTTTTCAACAAGCCCGGGCGTTTGAATGTAGCGTTCGCCATGCAGAAAATTATCGTAACTTTCTTTGGTCATGAAAGGTTTTATTTTTTCGGCAATTTCCATTCCACCCTGTCTTTGCGCGTTGCCCGTGGAAAGAAAATGGCAAAAACCTTCTTGCCCACCGGGAAAGTTTTTATACTGATTACCGAAGCCCAGCCCTACGCCGCCGCCGATACAACCGAAGGTGTTTTTATCGGCGACTGCAGCTTTGCCTTTTGCGGCATGAACCACCAGCCACATCACGCAGCCCCACTTACCCTCGGCAAACTGCATGGCGCCCGCCGGCTTCTCCTCCGACCACAACAGCGCCACCGGCTGATATTTTAATTGAATCGCTTTGGCAATCGCACTTTCCATATGCTTTCTAAAACATTTTTCGACTGAAACGTCAACCGCATTAATCTTTCAAATATTTCTCAAATAATTCCTTGCTCCAGTTCAGTTGAGTGCCCGCCGCCTGCAATGAGGAAAGAAGCAGGGCCTCCGAAATTTCTGCTTTTGTGGCTCCGGCTTCAAGCGCGTCTTTGATATGATGTTCCGTGCAGTGATTACATCGAAAAACAGACGCCACAGCCAATCGGATTAATTCTTTTGTTTTTGCATCCAGAACCGTTTTCTGCCGGGCGAGATTGGAAAAATGCTGATACCCATTGCCGAGGGGTGATTTTTTCAAGTACCAGGGTGTTTCATTATTCATCGTGTTTCTCCTTTTTGCTTAAAGTAGGAATGCTATTGTTGGACATTCTTTGTGTTCAAAGGAAAAAACAAAGAAACATTTGTACCCTTGCCCAGTTGGCTTTGGATTTCCATCCTGCCGCCGTGGGCAATCATCAGATGCTTGACGATGGACAAGCCCAGGCCTGTTCCGCCGAGTTCCCGGGAGCGGGTTTTATCCACGCGATAGAATCGCTCGCCCAGACGCTGAATTTCCTCCGGCGGAATCCCCACGCCGGTATCCGCAATACTGATGATTATTCCGCCCGCCGTTTCTTCACCGTTCATTGTCACGTTGCCGCTTTCGAGCGTATACTTGATGGCATTATCCAGAAGATTGACCAACACCTGATTTAACCGGTCGCGGTCGCCGGTAATGGGCGGCAATTTTTCCGGAATAAGGTTATGAACGCGGATATTTTTGGCGGCTGCTCTGGCTTCCAACAAGGGGATGACGCTGTCCACCATTTCCCTGAAGAAAATTTCTTCAAAATTAAATTTGGCTTCTCCCAGTTCGAGTTTGGAAATTGTCATCAAATCTTCCACCAGACGGTTCAGACGTTCCGCCTGCTTGAGCATGATGTCCAGAAATCGCCGCGCATCATCCGGGTTGGACATTGCCCCGTCCTGAAGTGTCTCCAGATATCCGATAATGGCCGCGAGCGGCGTGCGGATTTCATGGGTGACATTGGCGACAAAATCCGTCCGGATCGTCTCCAGTTTCTTGAGTCGGGTGACATCATGGAAAACAATCATTATCTTTTCTTCGTCGGGATAATCGTGAACATTGGAGATGCTGATCTTCATAATAACCGGTTCGATTCTTCCGATCGATATTTCCACCGATACGGTTTCACGGGTAAGTTTAAACTGATGAAATGCTTTAAGCAAATCCGCATTACGAAACGCTTCCATCAGCGATTTCCCGATAATATCTCCATACTGCTGCATCAGCAACCCGGAAAGAGCGGGGCTGACAAATTCAATCCTGTCCTGCATGTCCAGAATCAGAATCCCTTCCGTCATGTTGGTCAAAGCCGCCATGAGTTTGCTCTTTTCCTCTGTGGCCAGACGTATCTTATCCTGCAATTCTTCAACCAGATAATTGACGTTATCGGCCAGCTTTTTTGTCTCATCGGATGTTTGCAGAATCAGCGTTCCCGAAGGTTCGCCACGTCGCAGTTT
>JASEHT010000061.1 GCA_030018675.1 Smithella sp. | reverse complement strand
CGAAAACGATCTTTGCCTTGGGACAAAGGCGCTTACATATCTCAGCGTAATGAAGCGCTAACTGATAATGAAACGTGACCACGGAAAATGCGATCAGGTCGGGCTGATCAGCTTCCATCTGCTTGAAGATCTCCTGATCGTTGCTGAATAATCGTGCCAAACGCGGAAATCCGCGGGTAAGACCATCAAGAAACAAAGTCGGCGTGTGGAGCAATCGTACCGAATGCCCTTCTTTTTTGGCGATGGCTGACAAGATGGAGACAGCGAGGTTTTCGTGGGCGATGTTGAAAAAAGCTACTTTCATGAGATGTCCACGCGGGCAATGATGATATCGAAGATGCAATGCTTTATTGATTTTAAAGAAATCATCACCACTTTACTTTCATTTCTTATTGCAGATTAGAGCTTGTTTGCAAGGCTCCGAAATATAAGTAATATAAATAATCGTGTCAAGGAATTGTTGCGTGGCTGGCATATCTCGATGACGCTTTCTGATTCAGTCATTTAGATTGGCGTCCCGAGGTTGTCATTTTATAAAAAATTCTTTAATTCTTGCGCGAATCAAATTTCTGGCAAATTCGAAGATAGCGTCAATTCGGACAAATGACTTTCTGCTGATACATTTGTCAAACGTAACGGGTATTTCCTCTATCCTCAGTTTCATTCTTGCGCACTGGATTAACATTTCAGCGTCCAGAAACCAGTCATCGGATGTGAGTTGCATTTTGGAATACGCTTCTTTTGTGAAGATTTTCGGTTTTGAATTGGCGTCTTTCACTCTCACATGAGGGAAGAAGAGTCTGAATACAAAATTATAGGTATAAGAGTTGATTTTTCTTAAGGCGCTGTCTCCTCTTTCAGTTCTATAGGTTGTGACAAGATCCCAACCTTCGTTTTTTATTTTTTCATAAACCCTGACGATGTTTTCAGCGGGCATTTGTCCGTCTCCATCGATCAGACAGATATAATTGCCGGAAGCCGCTTTGATCCCTTGACGGGCATCCCATCCCATGCCGCCCTGCTTCGGCAGAGAAACAACTTTGATATTTTCCCTTCCGGCAGCAATCTTTCGGGCCTCCGTTGGCGTGTCATCTTTTTGGTCATTCCAGTAATTTGCCACCAGCACCAACTCCCAGATGAAGGGCAGCTTTTCCAATAAAAAAATGGTTTGCCTGACAAAGGAGTTTATTCTTTGCCCCTCCTGGTAACACAAGATCACCACGGAGATTTCCGGATTTTCATCTGCTGGCTTTTTCATAGTCTTTTTAACGTATTCGATGCAATGAGGCTTCCACCCTTATATTCGTTAAAGATTGTCCTAACGTTAATATTTCTCGCTAGGCTCCAGATTTACCAAAATATTATATTTTCGAAAACGACATGCGGCTAATCATCAATCTTCTGCCGTTCGGACGATAAAGTTTCAATCTGATACAGAATCTCTCTGGCTTCTGTCCATCCCGGCGCCAATTGGACCGCCTTATCCATATAATCCCTCGCCGCGCGGAAAAGGCCCTGGTTTGTTTTTATAATTGCCAGATGGAAATACGGCTGGGCCATATAAGGATTGACGGCGATGGCTTGCCTGAAAAATGATTCAGCCAAAGTGATTTTATTCTGCCGGAAGTAAGCCAATCCGAGATTATTATACGTTGTGGCATCATGAGGATTCATTTCCAGCGAAGCGGTGAAGTGAAGAATGGACAGATCAAGCTCATTTTTTGCCAGATAAGCCACGCCAAGATTAAAATGAGCCAATTCATTCGGGCCGGTGACGGAGAGGTTTTGATTGAAAAGCGTGACATTATTTTTCCAGTAGGAAACTTGCCGGAACGTCAAAACCATAAGGATTGCTATGAGGATCAACATTGCCATTCCGGCAAAACGTCGTAGTTTTTTCTGAACAATGATCTTGTCCAGAAAAAGGCCTAGACCGATAATGATTCCCAACTGGGGCAACAACGTATAGCGATCCGCGTGAGCCTGCGCGCCCACTTGAATAATGCCGATAACCGGCACCAGGACTCCCAGATAGAATAACCATCCCCATAAGAGGTAGGGGTGACGTGACCTTTGTCGAATCACGAAGAGGGTAATCCCTCCCAGCAAGCAACAGGCGATTACCACGCTAAGGACGTTTATCGATGAAGGGTAGGGATAGAAGACCGTCAAGTCAAACGGCCAGAAGCTCTGGCGTATGTACATCCAATAAGATATGGCCGCGTTGGCAAAGCGGTCGACAAGAGAAAAGTCGCCGATTGATTTAACAGCTTCGCTTCTGTTTTGAACGATGAAGGTTACAAGGGATGAAAGTGCGGTAAGAACAAACCAGGGTATTTTTTCAACAAGGAGTTGTTTCCATCCGTGATACAGACGTTTCAGCGGCCAGTAATCAAGCAGTAACGCCACGCAAGGCCAGGTGACGGCCATCGGTTTGGACAGGAGGGCTAATATAAAAAGCAAAGTTGTCCACAAATAAAGAGACATTTTCCGTTCACGGGCGTAGCCGAGATAGGCCAGCGACGCGGCCAGAAAAAAAAATGCGCACAGCACATCTTTCCTTTCCGCCGCCCACGCCACCGATTCGACATGCAAGGGATGCAGTCCGAAAAAGGCGGCCATCAGAAAAGCCGCTTGAGGAGACGCTTCAAGCTTCAGAAAAAGGAAGAAGGCGAGCAGCACACATCCCATATACCAGACCATCGTAACCATATGGGTTGCCTTGGGTGAAGGGCCGAAGAGGCTGGAATCAAGCATGTGGCTGATCCATGTTAATGGATGCCAGTTGGAGGCGGTTCCCGTGATAAACGCCCAACCGATGCCCAGCCAGCTCAGCCCGGATGTGACAAGAGGATTTTCATAAATATAATAGGGATCGTCCCAGTTGATAAATTCATGCGAATGCATTTGAAAATAGACCATGCCTATCAATGCAATGAGAACAACTGACAAGAACCATAAAGTCGTTTTATTCATGATAGGGTTTGCCCATAGCTTCGCGACCATGTTTCAACGGGTTAATCACTGTAGGGTTTCGTGCGTAAAAAGCGTTCTTATGGCTGGAACTTATATTAAGGCGTTCCGGCGTGTCAATATAAAACTGGTATCGAACAAGGTTTTCGTGTCATGCCTATGTCCGGGAATATCGCAAGTTTGCCATTGACACATAAATATGATGTTCCTATACTCATCGAAAAAAAAGCATCTTCGGGTGCTGATGACAAATAGGTCACGTGGGAGTCGTGAGTGCGCATGAGACTAAACTCGTTTTCTAAAAAACCGGCTTTAGCCGTTATCGCGATTATTATCATCGTCGCGTTAATGGGGGGATTAAGGATAATATTTTATCTGAAATCTCCTGATGTTCTACTCCTTCATGATCGCGCCGGCGCGCAGTGGATAAAATATGATTCGGAATTTCAATTGGAAGCGAGGGCAACAAGCCGGACAGAATCAACATTCAAATATGTTTTTAACACGAACGAGAGCATCGATGCTGCGGAAATATCTTTACAGGCGCTCAAACAATTCCGCATCATTTTTGATGGCGTGGAGATTTTTTCATCGCCGGATGATTTAAGTCAATGGAAAAAAGTGAATCATGTTAAAATACCTTTCCCCGTCGAGTCCGGTCCTCATGATATTATCATCAACGTCGTCAGCGAAAGTTCTCACCCGGCCGTTATCGCTTACAGTGACACTTTGCCGGTGAATACGGGAACGGGTTGGTTCGCGTCCCGTGACGGAGAAAACTGGCGGATGGCCGTGCCGGCTTCTCTCATTCAACAGGCAAAGATATCAAAATCTTTCCCGTCTTCAGTGGAGTCCCTCAAGGCGATTACGCCTTATCTGGCGGTCATTTTCTTAACAACGTTTTTTATTTTTCTGTTTGCCGGGACGAACGGGAAATTGTCACTTAAATTCTTGAATGGGGAAATAGAATCTTCTCATGTACGCTGGATTCTAATTTTTTTATGGGCGCTATTGTCGCTTAATAATATATTCAGGCTCAATTTCCAGGTGGGCACTGACGGATGGGGCCATATTGAATACATTGATTATATTGTGACAAACAGATCTCTTCCCTTCGCTTATGATGGTTGGCAAATGTTTCAGGCGCCTTTGAGTTATGTATTAAGTGCGCCTCTTTACGCGTTGCTGATGAAATGGTTTGATCTCCCTTCTGTTGTCAAAATAATGGGAATCATCCCTGTAACCTGCGGGCTTCTTCAAATTGAGATAATCTATCGCATGGCAAAGCTCGTTTTCTCAGCAAGAAAAGATTTGCAGATCATCGCTGTTATCACCGGAACACTGCTGCCGATTCATACCTATACATGTCAATATGTGGGCAATGAGCCCTTGACGGCTCTGCTTATTTCTCTGCTGATTCTCCTGTGTCTTTACCTGATTATGCCCGATGCTCCAGAAAGGCGACCCCGATATTTTATTCTCATGGGTGTAGTCTGGGGATTGGCGCTTCTTTCTAAAATGACGGCCTTATTGCTTGCGCCCGCCCTGATATTTGTTCTGTTTGCTCATGCAAAATTAATTCACAAACCTCCAAAATTTTCGTTCAAAATTATTGCAATGGTCTTTTGTGTCTCGATCTTGGTTTCAGGCTGGTATTACATCCGGAACCATATGGAGTTCGGGAATCCTTTTACGGGATTGTTTGATATGAATATTCTGCAGTGGTGGCAGGATCCCGGTTACCGGACATGGTCTCACTTCCTTACGTTCGGTCAGTCTTTATGCTATCCCATCTATGCAGGGGTGACCAGCTTCTGGGATATGTTTTATTCGACGTTGTGGCTTGATGGCATCAACTCCGGTCTGATCGATTTCGTGCCCTGGAATGAGAAATTTATGATTGCGGGATCACTTTTGGCTTTGATCCCGAGTGCGTTCCTGGTGATAGGCGTCGTATCACTATGGCGCAATAAAGAATTCGCATACAGAAATGCGGTGATCTTTTCCGTCGCCGTCATTGCCCTGTTTCTGGTGGCCATGATGGATATGTATATCGTCTATCCGGTTTACAGCCGAACCAAGGCCAGCTATACGTTAGGCTTGCTTCCCTGTTACGCCATCCTGGTGGCCGCCGGGCTTGAACCGTTCTTAAAAAACAGGATTATTCGTTCCATTTCACTGGCGTTATTTGCCTGTTGGGCTTTTGCGGCGTATGTGGCTTATTTTGTCGTCAAATATCAGTAACGATTCAGAAAGTATTTTTATATCAAGTCAATAAAGCAGCGGGCTGTTTCAAAAGACATCCTTATTCCAATTTATTTAAGATTTCTTTCGCCACCATCCCGTTAAGTATTTTTGACGCGTGTGAATCGTTAATGTTGACCATTCTTTCATTTCCGGGGATGTCTTTTGCCAGAGTAGATACGTTGATTGTCGTCACGTTGTTTGCCTCAAAAAATTCCACGATGTCATTCACGTACAGGGCATTGCTCATTTCTATGTCTGCCAGAAAGGGGAATACCACGGCGATAAGCCTGATGGAATTTTGTCCGGCGTAATCAATGAATAATTGGAGATCGTTTTTATGGTCCAATAATATGTTATCATTTTGATAGGCCTGACGCAGGAAGGCGATATAAGACGATCCCAAATATTCCCTCGGGAAAAGAAAATAGAGATAATTGAAAAGATAGGAACCGGAACCGATGAATAATATAAACTTATTCATATCATCCGGCGGTTTAAAACCGTCGAATATCCATCCCTGGCGTGCGGCGGCTCCTTCGATATCGTTCCCGCAATATTGCAGCACGATGATGGCCGGTTTGATGCGTGTCGCGTAAAGAAAGTTTCTCATCACATCGTATTCGCTTCTGGTGTCCAGATTAGGCCGGCCGATATTGATCGCGTTATATTGCGTGGCCCGAGTCTTCATGGTCTTGCCGACGATATCGGAAAACCGGTCATGAACGGATTTCAGCCCATGCCCTGCGGTGAATGAATCACCGACAAATAACATGGCGGGCTTATCATTATTCGGTTCGCGGTCTCTGAAACCTAAAGAATTAACCGGTTCCCAGTATTTTTTGTACCATAATCTGGATGCAAGCGTGTAGTCTGCCGAATGTGAACGAGGGATGAACATAAATGCCGCTTCGAGTAATAAAAAGAGAACGAAAAGCGACAATAGAACCGTGGCAAAATTGGATGCGAATTTATTACGCAGCTTGTCTATAAAAAGAAGCCTGAATAATATCAGGCTTTCCAGCAGAATCCAGACCAACAAAAATAGTCGCAAGTAAATGACTATCCCTGCCGGACGGAATAGTGGAATCAGAAAAATGATCACCAGCAAAACAATAATGAGCAAACTTTTCAGCAGTATTTTCTTCATGATGATTCAATAATGTTTCCGGATAATGTTCGGAAGCATACGGGATTAATGGTTAATTAAAGGATCGCAGGATACATCCACATATTCCCCTCGCAACGTATCGATTTTCCGACGTAGGAAGAAATATTCATTAAAGGGCCTGTCGTCCGTAATGGTTATCGTGGTATCCTTTTTTACCATGGCATCCAGAGGTATTTCACTGCTTAATGCAAACTGAATAAAACCTTCCAGATTGAATTTTCCGTCAACATCATACCACTCAATCATGTCTTTTTGGGCAGCAGGGGGAATTCTTGACAGCATCGTTTGAACGGAAGGCACATCTATCGGACTCGCGGACGCAAGAAAATGCAGCCCCCAACCTTCCACCGACCTAAAAACCCGCACATGTTCAAAAGAGTTGGTGAGTGATCGGGCGATGGCCTGAAGAATTTTAAATTCGCCGCAGGGAAACCATTGCTGAAGAATTCCATTCGGTTTGAGACGCGTTTTCACCGAGCGATAAAATTCCTCGGAATATAAAAGACTTGATCCTGCCGCTTCCAGGGGAGGCGGCGGGTCGATGGTGATAATATCAAAAGTCTCCTTTGTTCTGTTGAGAAAGCGTCTGCCGTCGTCCACGATAATTTTACCCTTGGGATTTTTCATGATTGTTTCGGCATCGGCAAAGTAATATCCGAAGGCGTCCTTGACACTGGGAACCAGTTCCACGGCGATGACCCTGATATCCCAGCTTAAAGCGGAACGGTAGGTGGTTCCCATTCCCAGACAAATCACTAAGGCCGACCCGGGTTTATCTTTGAGAAATGCGAGCGGCAGATGCGCCATCATTTTTGTTATCGGGGTAAGACTTGTGATTCCAATGCCGTTGACCAGCAGCATTTTATCCAGTCCTTCTCCCGCGGAAACGACGGTGGCGGTGTGATCACGTCGAATGACGCTTTCTTGTTTAGGAATATAGAAATCCACATAGCCGATGTTGATGAACGCTGATATGAAAAAAATACACAAGGCGATGACCGATATCGCGATGAGTCGGATTTCTTTGACAATATTTACATGATAATAAATCACAAAAAGCGCCAAAAACGGCAAACCGAGAATCAGCAGCGAAGCCTTTTCTCCCCATTGCGGCAGAAAGATGTAGGAAGCGAAAAGAGGACCGATGACGCATCCCAATATATTGACGGCATAAGCCTTGCCGGCCTCTGTCGGTCTGCCTGAAGAATATTCATCGATGAGCTTCGGAGTGAGATAGCCCAAAACGGCGCAAAAAGGAAATATACTGATGAGCGCCACGGTGGCACTCATGATCAGCCTTGGATCATTCATCGCAATGGGCAGAAAAGCGGAAATAGACAGACAGCCCAGCAAGACCCCGGTGGATAAGACTTTGTTCCGCTCCAGGTGTCTGCGATAAAAAAATGCTCCGGCCCAGGTGGCAAAAAGATAAACGGTCAGCAGGGAGGCGAACGCGTATATGGTTGTCAGCATGACCGGTGTGAAGGCTCTGACCCAGACCACTTCCATGGCCATCGCGATGAATCCCGTGAGAAAAAGCAGCACGTATATGAAAGAAGAATTTTTGGGGACGTGTTGCTTTAGGATGGACTCGTTATTGGTCGTTTCATGATGAGCGGTAGCTTGATAAGGCCGGAGAACGCTGATAAACAGCGAAGCAATAAAGATGGAAAAATTAAGAAAACCCGCGATCATGAGCGAGTTGTAAAAACCGGTGAGTTCAATCAACACCCAGGCCGTCAGCGATGTGCCGCACATCGCGCCGATTACATTAGCCAGGTATAGATAACTGAAGCTTGACGTGTTGCTCTGGTCCAGATTTTTGATAAAAGCCATCATGAAAGGGTAGGTGAACCCCATCAGGATACACCAGGGCAGCACGGAAACTCCGATAATAACATCCGAAAGAATGAGATATTGTAAAGAATCCATTTCTCCGGCGCCGAGAAGCCAGGTTTCTCCCATGGAAAAAAGTTTGGGGACCGCAAACGCTCCGACGCCGATGAGAAGTTCGATGACTGCGTAAAATAGAATCGGTGATTTTTTGAATCGGTGGGTGAGAACGGCAATGAGCCTTCCGCCGAAAAAAGAACCCAGACCCAATCCCAGCATGAAGACGGAAATCATGACGGACAAGACCGGCGTGATGACGCCGAAGGAGGCAAATGCCATGCGCATCCAAACCACCTGATACAAAAGACCGCAAAAGCCGGATAAGAAGAACAGAGCGAATACAATCTTTTTCATGTGTGGGGTCATTGCGGCATTACCCTGATTATTTCAGCGGACGTCCTCATGGTTTTTCTGCAGGAAGTAAATTATATTCCCGGAGCATGGCAAAAACGAGAAAGCTTTATCTGATGGCCGGTACAAAAGCTCGTGATTTTGCGCTATCATCCAGGAAAGCTATGATCTGCAAATTGCTAAAAAGCACGCACGGGCCGGACATTCAGGAAGAGCGGTTTATTCGACCCATGCTCTTTGCCATTCTCGAATTCGAGTGAATAGCTGTCGTTGGAGCCCAATTCGTATTCGGAAGAACTCCAATAGCGGAGATCGGCAAATCCTCCCGGCCTCGTTACGTCTCGATTTAAGAATAATTGGGCCAGTTCATCTTTCGAAGGTAAAAACCAGTTACCCAAACCCCCTACCGCATAGTCTTTGCACAATATTGCCGCATAGTCTGATGTAGGAGTTTCTCCGGCATCGGCAACTTGTTTGATGATGGCATCGGTATTAGCCGGTCCTGTGCCTATGGCAGTTAACGTATTGCCGTTTTTAGCCGACTGGATGGGTTGTGTAGAACTGATCACACCCATGTATTCACTTTCCACGGTTTCTCCGGATATCCACGGGCCTGAGGGATCCGGGCTTGCAGCATACCAGTTATACCAGCCCGCAGGTGCCATCTCCAGGCCGTGCAGGCCGCCATCGGTGACGTAAAACACCTTGCCCACGCAACTGGGTCCGTAATCGCCTATGTTGTAGGGGGACGGTGCTGCGCCGCCGGTCCATGTCCAGTTGGCATAAACTGTAATTTTCCCCTCGTAAACCGGTTCGATTTCCGCGGTTTCCGTGTTCCCGTCGATAAGATTGCCGTCATCATCTCTTTTGTTTCCATCAACGATAGTGTTGGTGTTGAAGGATTCTCCTTCACCGTACTGACCCGTCCACCAGCCGGCAAATGCGTAACATCTTTTTGAAGGATTGGGAGGCAAAGATTTGCTGTTTGCAGCAAGGGTAAAGTCGGAGAAGTCTGCGAGGTCGACGCCCGTGACACATTGTGTTGTCACAGCACTGCCCCGGCCACTGTTATAGATTATCGTATGAACCGTATCGTTGCTCCATTTTGCATATACAGCAATCCCCGCGGAAGGAACGGGCGTGTCTATTAAAAACTGCGTGCCGCCGCCATTCTGTGCCGTCCACCAGCCCTGAAATTCCTGACACGGTTTTTCCGGTGCCGGCATATTAGAACCGCTATCTTCTAATGTGTATTCGGGTTCGGTTACATGCTGCTGGGCGATAACGGTTTGCCCGTCCTGAAAGGTGATGACGCGCGCTTCATCACTGCTCCAGCAGGCATAAACGGTTATTTCGCCATTTACGGTGTTGCCGCCGTCAACGATTGAACTGGTTGTGAATTCCTCGCCGGTGCAATCATTGCCGGTCCACCATCCGGCAAACGAAAAGTCCGACTTTGTCGGCGCTGACGGCAGAGAAGAAACGGTATTGGCGGGCAATGTGATTCCCCGACTCCCATAGGTTTCACCGTCATTTTCAAAAATGACCTGATAATTATACCAATAGGCGTAAACTGTTCTGTCGGCGTAAACCGTTGTGTTGGCGGTAAAAGATGCGCCCTGCCCGCCTTTTCGTGTCCACCAGCCGCCGAATTTATAGCCGGACATTACAGGAGCGGTCGGCAAAGCGTCAATCGTTGTTGCGGGCGACGTCACTGTTTTCGTGGTGACATCCGGCGGGGTCGTGTCGCTTTCCGGATCAGTGAACTGGCTGTTGAAGGAAACCGTGTAGGTGCTTGACGGTATTGAGCTCGAGCCCTGTGAAGGAATTTTGTCGGTGTCGCAAGCCGTTATTGTGAACAAAGCCGCAAATAGTATCGAAATAGCGATAATCTTTTCAGAAAATCTCATGCTTCCTCCAAAAAATGAAGTCGAAATTCATTGCCATTGCCCATTCAGAACACATTTGTTTTGTGCAGAACTAAACAGCGTAAACCGATATTTGTCAATAGAATATTGCTCACCCCTTCCGACCGGCTTGAAATGAACTAAGGCGAAAGCCGGTTTTGTCAGGCAATATCATATATTGAACCGGAACGTAACAATGTCGCCGTCCTGCACAATGTATTCCTTGCCTTCCAGTCGCAGTCGTCCGGCGGATTTGACCTGTGCCTGTGATCCGCCATGCGCGATGAAATCATCATACGACATGATTTCTGCTTTGATAAATCCCCGTTCAAAATCGTTGTGAATGGCACCGGCGGCTTTAGGGGCTTTTGTATCCAGAGGAATAACCCAGGCCTTCACTTCATCCTCGCCGACGGTAAAAAAGGACATGCGCCCTAAAAGAGAAAAAGCCGCGCGAATAATTCGGCCAAATGCCGGTTCGGCTATTCCCATCGAATCCAAAAAATCTTTCTGATCGGTTGCGTCCAGTCCGGCCATTTCCGCCTCTATCTTGCAGCAGATTCCTATGACCGGTTCTTTCAGTTTTGCCTCTTTTGAAAACTCATCGGCAAAAGCGAGATTCTCTTCGGCAACATTGATCACGACCAGTTCCGGCTTGATCGTCCAGAAGGAAAAACTACGCAGCGTGAAAACATCAGCAGGCGTAAGACTTGCTTCGCGCAACGGCTTGCCCGCTTCCAGACATTCCTTTAACCGGGGAAGAAGTTCATTTTGAGCGGCTTCCTGCGGGGGAATGGCTTTTTTAGACATTTTGGCCAGTTTCTCCAGCTTTTTTTCAATGATGAGTAAGTCGGAAAGAATCAACTCGTCTTCCAACTTGCGGTAAGTTTCAATGCTTAACTGAACGTCCGGCAGGGAAAAGCCGTCCA
>JASEHT010000060.1 GCA_030018675.1 Smithella sp. | reverse complement strand
GGCGCGTAAATCCCGAGGAATGAGTCGTACTTTTTCGTACGTCGCAATGACGAGGGATGAAACGCAATCCCGATTTTATCGGGACATCCGGTCTTTTTACGAGGTCGTAAAGATTATTCCGGGGCGAATTCGTCCTTCGCCGCCCCACACACCGGACAAACCCAATCGGCAGGCAGGTCTTCAAAAGACGTTCCCGCCGGAATATTGCCCTCAGAATCACCTTCTGCCGGATCATAAACATAGCCGCACACACCGCAAACATATTTTTTCATCTCACAGTCTCCTTTATATTTTTATTCTGTTGTTCTAGTTATTGACTTTTTTGAGCAGTTCCGCCGCCACTATCTTGCCCAGATCATGGCATTTTTCCAGAACACCGCTATCCGGAGCGTTTTTGACTGCAATGGATTCCGTTACCAGATCGACTTTCATTTCTTTGAGGATCTCCTCCAGATGCTTGACCGACTCCCCGCTCCAGCCGAAAGAACCGAACGCCGCGCCGATTTTATTGGCGGGTTTTAATCCTTTCAGATAGGTCATGACATCCGCCATCTGCGGCAGGATGTTGTTGTTGAGGGTCGGCGAGCCGATAATCAGCGCGCCCGCGTCGAGCACTTCATAAGCCGCCTCGCTGCGATGCGTTTCGTTCATGCTAATCAGTTTCGTCTTGATTCCCGATTGCGCGAGAGACTCGCTGATGGCTTCGGCCATCTTTTCGGTGGAATGCCACATGGTCGCGTAAATTACAACCGCCTTGGCCTTCGGCTTTTGCAACGCCCACTTTTTGTACAGATCAAGAATAAATCCAAGATCCTTCCTCCAGACAGGCCCGTGATCGGGAGCAATGATTTTTATTTTCAGCCCCGATGCCGCAACTTTTTCCAGCGCCTTCAGAACAATGGCTGAGTAAGGCAAAACGATGTTGGCGTAATAGGTTGCCCCTTCGTATTCCAGCGTCGCTGCGGGAATTTCATCCGCAAAACGCTCCAGCGTCGCCAGATGCATGCCGAAAGCGTCCTGCGAAAACAAAAGTTCATCCTTAGCCAGATAGGTAAACATGCTGTCCGGCCAGTGAATCATTCTGGTTTCCATAAACGACACATCCATGTTGCCCAAACTCAACGTTTCGCCATCTTTCACGGCAATGATTTCATGGGCGTTATGGAGCAGTTCTTTCAATGTTTTTACGCCCACCGTGGACGCAAAAACCTTCTCCGGTTTGATGAAGTCTATGACTTCGGGCAGACAGCCGGAATGATCCAACTCGGAATGGTTGGAAATAATATATTCTATTTTGGAAGGATCAACCACCGATTGAATGCGGGCAAGCATTTCATCCTTGAAAGGCTTTTTGACCGTGTCGATCAGTGTGATTTTATCCGCCATGATCAGATAGGCGTTGTAGGTGCTGCCGTGAGGCGTAGTATATCCATGAAAATCGCGAATGGTCCAGTCGATCGCGCCGACCCAGTAAACATTATCAGAAACTTTGATTGCGGAGTAAATATCCTTCATGATTCACCTCTAGGTTAATTTATGTCTTGGATAATATAAGCTCTAACGAGACGATGTCAACCATATACTAATTCGGCCTCAATTTCCACCCCGCAAAACTCAGTAAAATCAAGTTTTGCATTGTCTTTTTATTATCTATCATATAGGAGATGAGTCCAATGGACTATTTAACGATAAAAATAATTCTTTCACGTTCTCAATGACGTGTGGCCGGTAAATGAAAAATAACAATGCAATCGGTTTTGTTCTTCTCGGCGCCGGTTCGGTCGGCAAGGGCGTCTTTCATCAGTCTTTGCTCACACCGCAAGTCGATTGCCGGGTCATCTGCGACATAGAACTCGACAGGGCTTTGTCACTGGTCAATTCCCGGAAACGTGCAAAAATCGTCTCCACGGAAGGAGAGATGGCCGATGTATTGAAACGTAATGAAATTGCCGTATGCCAGGATGCTGAGTTGGCGGCCCTGGCTCCCGGCATTCATGTTTTTTACGACGCGTCCACAGCCATTGACTCCGCGCCCCGCATCATTGAATCGGCCATGTCTTCGGGAAAGCATGTCATTATGATGAATGCGGAGGCCGACGCGGTTTTCGGCCCATGGTTCTGGCGGCTGGCGCAGAAAAACGGCGTGGCCTATACCAGCAGCGACGGAGATCAACCTGCGGTCATTGCCCGCCTGGTGGACGAACTCCGTTTTTATGGCCTGGAGCTTGTCATGATGGGAAACATCAAGGGATTTCTCGACCGCTACACCGATCCCGTTAAGATTCGTCCCGAAGCCGATAAGCGCGGTCTCGATTATCAAATGTGTTCATCCTACGCGGACGGTACGAAGCTCTGCATTGAAATGTCCATTGTTTCCAATGCCCTGGATGGGTCCGTTGTAAAAACAGGCATGACGGGTCCCGAAATGGCTGAAGTAACCGATATGTTCAGCCATTTTTCTTTTTCCGACATGTGGAAACCCGGCGACAAACCGCTTGTGGATTATATTCTGGCGTCGCGGCCCAAGGGGGGCGTTTACGCGGTCGGTTACACCGATGACGCCTATCAACGCCGCATGCTCGACTGGTTCCCGTCTGAAATCGGCCCGGGACCTTTTTATGTACTGACCCGTCCGTATCATCTGATTCATCTGGAGACGATGCGAACGATCCTGGAGGTCGCTACCGGAAAATCATTAATCGCGCCCCGATTCGGCATGAAAACAGAGGTGATCTGTTATGCCAAGAAAGATTTGCGGGTAGGAGATATCCTTGACGGACCGGGCGGTTTTACATCCTACGGACTCATTGAAAACAGACATGACGGCTCAAACTCGGGACTGCCCATCATCATTTCCAAAAACGTCAAACTCCTTCGTACGGTTGCCCGAAACGAACGTATCGCGTGGAAAGATGTGGACACGTCGTCTATGGCGCCCGTTGTCCTGGATGCCTGGCAGAAAGCCTGCGAAACAACCATTGAATGACGGCTGCGAGTAATGTTCTCTCCATTCAGAAATTCCGTCCCTAAAAAAAGCCACCCACAAAAAGGATTTTCTGTCATCTGCGTTTATAACAACCTGGAAAAACTGGATAAGTATCTTGTCCGGAGCCTCAAAAAGCAAACCGTCCCTTATGAACTAATCACCATAGACAACACCACCGGGAAATTCAGCGCCGCGGCGCCGCTTCTGAACGAAGCGGCAAAGAACGCCAAATATGAATACCTAATGTTCGTTCATCAGGACATTTCGTTTCGTTCCGGAACATGGCTGGCAGAAGCTGAAAAGGACTTGGAAAAACTTCATCTCCTCGGGGCCGCCGGCGCAGCCGGTAAAATGGAGGAAAAGATACTGGCGAGCGTCAGTCACGGCACCCCTCCCTCCTTCGCGGGGAAAAAACGATTAAAGAAACCCGTACGCGTGCAAACACTTGACGGTTGTCTGATGATTGTTCCGAAAGAAACTTTTCTAAAAATGCCGCTGGACGAAGCGGCGGTGGATGGATGGATGCTGTATGTGGCCAATTACTGCCTGGATCTGATTCGTCAAGGCTACAGAAATTATGTTCTACCTCACGAGGTCTATCATGAATCAGCGGGTTGTGACGACAAAGATGCTATACAAAACGTCATGAACAAAATCATTGCCCGACATAAGGATCACATCAAGACCATCTATACGACAGTCGGTACTTGGAAAACCCATTCTAGACTGAAAACGTCTGAGAAAATCGCTTTGCCTTGGCCGGCAAGTCTATCCTGGTTCATGATACAGCGAAAATTTCTGGGGCGGAAACTGCCGCTCCTGGCCAGTTTCAAGTTAACCTACCGCTGCAACCTTGCCTGTCGCGCCTGCCCTTTTCATCTGCGCGACGATGAGGATAACGTCCCGATGTCCTGGGATACGGCAGTCAAGGCCTTGAAAAATCTGCACCGACTCGGGACGCGTATTGTTGTTTTCGAAGGCGGAGAACCGATGTTGTGGCGCGACGGTTCTTACCGTTTTAACGATCTTGTCTTGGTCGCCAAAAAACTTTTCCTGCGCGTGGCGGTCACGACCAACGGAACGCTGCCTCTGGATGTGCCATCTGACATACTCTGGGTGAGTCTCGACGGACTGAAAGAAACGCATGACGAGTTGAGAAGCCACTCCTATGACCGCGTCTGGTCGAACATCATGGACACCAAACATCCGCGCGTTTATATTCATTGCACGTTAAATCGCCGCAACCATCAGGACATTGAACCCCTGGCAAAATTGGTTCGGCAGACCCCCGCGCTCAAAGGAATGACGGTGCAATTTTTCTATCCTTACCATCAGGGAGAAGAGGACCTTGCGCTTTCGCAGGAAGAACGTCATGCAGCTATCGAAAAGTTGCTGGAACTTAAAAAATCAGGCTATCCCATTTTGAATTCGGCAGGCAGGCTCAAAGCCATGATTGATAATAACTGGCGCTGTCATGATGACATCCTGATCAATGTTGATCCGGACGGAACCATCACAAAAGGCTGCTATGTGAAGAGTCGGGGCGACATCAATTGCGCCGCCTGCGGATTCACGCCGGTTGCCGAAGCTTCCGGCGCGCTGGATCTGATTCCCGGATCAATGTATGCGGGATGGAGACTATTCCTGAAGACGTAAACACTATTGGAGGAAGAATGAATCTCCCCGCAGCAGGCTGCGGGGAATCCAAACGAACTTGCGCTTAAGGGGCGGGGAATGAGATCCACATATCCCGCTCGGCTTCGCCTCGGGGATAATTCGACCATCAAATTTCAGTGCACTCCGTTTCTGAAATTTGGGTCTCATTAAAGTGGCGCACTGGTAGCACAACCATGACGTTGCTGCAAGCTGATTCGATACCCATTTGCACTTAAAAGCATATTACGACCGTGAGGAAAGATCCAGATCATGAATAATTCCCTGCAAATAATTTACGATCAGTTTGCCCAAACGTATGAAGAGAATCGCGGCCTTTTCGACATGACGGAAGTCTTTAATTCTTTTTATGAAAGGCTTAATGCAAAAAACGGCAATTTGCTTGATTTGGGATGCGGCGCGGGAGAACCGTTCGCGCGCTTTTTTGCCGATCGCGGCTGGAAAGTTACCGGAGTGGATTTTTCTCAAAAAATGCTTGAGCTTGCCTCAAAATATGTTCCG
This sequence comes from Smithella sp., assembly GCA_030018675.1. Lineage (GTDB taxonomy): Bacteria > Desulfobacterota > Syntrophia > Syntrophales > Smithellaceae > Smithella. The sequence goes on along the minus strand of JASEHT010000060.1, from coordinate 6,337 downwards.
GAAATGCAAACCTTACGCGCGGATATGCGAGAAGTGGAATTTGAATCCAATCAGTTTGACGCGATTACAGCAATTTACAGCCTGTTTCATACACCCAGCGCTGATCATGCCGCGATGTTTGAAAAATTTTACCGATGGCTTTGCCCGCACGGCAAAGCGCTGTTCACTTACGCGACAAAAGAATACACCGGCAGTATTGAATTTGACGGTTACAAGCCATTCATGGGACAGCAGCTTTATTACGGTCACAAAAGCCCTGAAAATCTTTATGCTGATCTAAAACAAATAGGCTTTAATATTGAATCCGCTGACTATCGCACAATAGGCGGGGAAACATTTTTATGGGTTACAATTGGAAAACCGTAAATACCAGCATGCGTTTTGAATTTACTGAATTAAGGTAACCAAAAGCTGAAACAGTTTTTATTTACGTTTGTCACTGAAATGACAACTTGTGTTAAGGGTAAAATATATGACCATTTCAATATTATTTTTTACGCTGGGCATTGTCCTTTTATGGGTGGGAACGGAATTCGTTTTACGCCGCGTGCCGATATTGGCGGGCTGGCTCAGGGTTTCTCCCCTGGTTGTAACGGTTCTTTTGCTTGCCGTCATGACTTCTCTCCCCGAGTTCTGCGTATCGCTTTTCGCTTCCATGCGCGGGCAACCGGCAGCCGCCGTCGGAAACATTGTCGGCTCCAATTTTGTCACCCTGACCTTTGTGGCGGGCATTTGCGCCCTGTGGCGCCCGATCGTTGTCGGCCCCACCTTACGCGAAAGAGAGTCGAGCTGGATGATTCTTTCCACCGCGTTGCTGCTGATCCTGTCCATGGACGGTGTCATCAGTCGCATGGATGGATTAATCCTGCTCGCCGCGTATTATCCGTATCTTCAGGGCACTATTCAAGACGCGCAAGGCCAGAGAAGCAGCACGCCGCCTGTTTCTGTCGCCCAACCCTGGCGCCATATCATCATCTTCACATCGGGGATAGGAATGATCGTGCTGGGATCAAGCTGGATTGTGGAAAATGGAACGTCCCTGGCGCGGATGATGGGAATGAACGATCTTCTTATCGGCGTCACATTTTACGCCTTCGGCACTTCCCTGCCGGAACTGGCTATCGCCCTGGGCGCCGTTCTTAAGCGGCAGGCCGATGTCACGCTGGGTGAAATTTACGCTTCCAACATCTTCACCGGGCTGGTTGTCGTCGGCGCTCTTTGCCTGATCAGGCCGCTGCCCGTCGAACCGATTATCGTTCAGCGCGACCTGCCGATGCTGATCGTGGCCGGCGTGCTTCTGCAGATGTTTGTCACAACCGGGAAGAAATTCGTGCGGATAGAAGCGATGGTGATGATTGCCATTTACGCGCTTTTTCTGACGGCGCAGTTCATGGGATTCAGCATATCTTTGCCTTAAACACATCCCTGCTTTTGGAGTCTAAAAACGATAGTTTGTAGATTTAATAAAAGAAGAGCGGGAGCTTTCTTAATTGAAGCTCCCGCTCTTTGATATGAAATATCTTCTTTAGTCAGTTCTAGTATCAGTTCTAGTAACGGCCACCACCGCCACGGTTTCCACCACCACCGCCGCCACGATTGCCGCCACGGAATCCGCCGCCGCCACCGCCGCCGGGACGTCCACCACCACGATTGCCGCCGCCCGCGCCGAATTCTTTTTTGGGTCTTGCTTCGTTGACCGTTATTGTCTTGCCGTCAAACGTTCCGCCGTTGAATTTTTTAATGGCTTCCGCCGCGCCTTCTTCCGTTTTCATTTCGACAAAACCGAACCCTTTGGACTGGCCCGAAAACTTGTCCTTAATGATGGTTGCGGACTCGACTTCTCCGGCTTCGGAAAAATTGGATTTAAGATCATCATCCGTGATCTTATAAGACAGGTTGCCTACATACAAATTTTTGTTCATTTTAATCCCCTTTCTTTAGTGATTTCCTTTTAAAATCTTCATTCCCCCGATGGGGTTCCACAAAGCATCAAAATCACCCCCATCCGTCTCCTGGTTGAGAAGGACGGAAAAAGTGAGGGGCTTGTATGCCTTACCTCGAGAGCTTTTTGAAAAGCTCCTGCCGCTTAAAGCGAAAAACCACCATGCCCTTCGAAGCTTTGGTGGCGGTGTCTTATCTATTAAGAATGATTAAACATTCTTAATATAAACACACTTGATTTTGCTTGATTTTTACCTGTTCACACTGACTGAAAATAGTCAAGGGATATTTATTTCCTGCGCGCAAAATCATTTAATCAATCTCTTGCGCATCTTGAAAACAGCCAGCGGAAACATGATAAGGCAAAAGACGGTCAGATAACCCAGGCTGATCAACAACTCGGCATTGAACAACCCCAAGCTCAGCGCCCTTGTAAGACTGACCAGATGTGTCAGCGGCAGCGTGAGGGCGAAATACTGCGCCCAGAGAGGCAGGCCGGTCAGCGGGAAGAACGTGCCGCTAAAAAGAAACATGGGCGTGATGAACAGAAAAATCGGCAGATTGAACAATTCTATCTTGCCGACCATTCCGGTGAAGACCATCGCCACGGAACCGAAGGCGATGCCGCCCACAAATGCCACAAAAACGATCAACAGCCCCGAAGGATAGCTGATCAATCCGAAGAAGCTGATCACGATCAGCATGATGATTGTTCCGATCACGGCTTTGGTCGCGCCCCAGACGATTTCACCGGTTACAATTTCTTCGACATTGAGCGGCGTGGCCATCATCGCATCAAAGGTTTTCTGATAATACATCCGCACGAAGGAACCGAACGTGTTCTCAAAAAACGAGTTGTTCATGATGTTAATCGCGACCAGAGCCGGAGCGATAAACAGCACGTAGGATGTTTCTTTCCCGGCGTAGCTCACTGATCCGATCAACCCGCTAAAGCCGATGCCGAACGCCAGAAGGTAGAATAATGGCTCCAGCAGCGGCGGCAGAAAATTAATCTTCCAGCTTTCGCGGTAAACCGTGAGATTGCGCTGCCAGACACGAATAAATCGGGTGGAAATTCTGACGTTCATTCCCGCAACTCCCTTCCCGTTAATTTCAGGAAAACATCCTCCAGCGAGGCTGAACGCAGCACACAGCTTTTCTGCGTAAACCGGTTGCAGATTTCTCGGTAAATTTCATGTCCGTTTTCGGTATAAATAATCAGGCGATGTCCCAGATCCTCCAGCCTCTCGTTTTTATCAAGGAAAAACGCGCGCAATGCATCGTCCGGTTCGGCAATTTCAATGATATGCGCTCCCATGTATTCGCTGATGAGCGATTGGGGAGAGCCCTGCGCCAAAATTTTGCCGTGATCCATGATGACCAGCGTATCGCAGAGTCGCGCCGCCTCATCCATGTAATGCGTTGTCAGCAAAATCGTCATTCCCTGTTTTTTGAGTCTCTCCAACCTTTCCCAAACCTGATGACGCGATTGCGGATCAAGGCCCGTCGTCGGTTCGTCGAGAATCAGAAGATCCGGTTGATTGATCAGGGCGCGCGCGATCACCAGCCTGCGCACCATTCCGCCGGAGAGTTCCATGGCGCGGGCATCCCGGCGTTGTTCCAGTGCGAAAAATTTTAAAAGCTCCGATGCCTTGGCCAAAGCCGTTCTTTTATCAATATTAAAATAACGGGCGAAGACTTCGAAATTCTGTATCACTGTGAGGTCGGGATCAAGCGTGTTGTCCTGCTGACAGACGCCGATACGGGCTTTGATTTTTCTGTACTGCGTTTTTATATCCAGTCCGAAAACAAAAATGTCTCCAGATGTAATCGGAGAAAAACCGTAAATCATTCTGATGGTGGATGTCTTACCCGCGCCGTTCGGACCCAGTATGCCGAAGCACTGGCCCGGTTCAACGCTGAACGAAACATCATCCACCGCCTGAAAAACACCGAAAGTTTTTTTCAGGTTGCGGGCAACGATTACCGGCTGAGTTGTGTCTATGTCCGTCATGAAATATTCACCGCGCGAATTGATAGTTCTTATGTTAATCCCCTGAAAATTGTCAATATAAAGATTGGTTCGTTTTAACATTTGACGAATCAAATTGCTTCATCTATAGTTGCTCATAATGGATGTTCACTGGATCAAGAACTGATGTGGCCAGAACAAATCTTAATTTCTTTAAACAATGGAGGTTAAAACCATGAGTAAATCACAAGACAAGGGCAAAAAAGACACCAAGAAAAAACCCGCCAAGTCCGCCAAAGAAAAAAAAGACGCCAAGAAGCTGAAGAAGGCGGGCAAGGCCGGCATGTAATCGGCAGAGAATTATTTTGTTTTTACGAAAAATTATAAGATTGTAATAGTCAAAGTTGTCATTCCTCATCCCGATTCATCGGGATGAGGAATCTTGAAGTGCTGAATTTATTGAAATCAGGATTTCTCCCGAGCATGATCCCGCGTATGCGGGACTTCATAATGACAAGAAAGGTAATTGCAACACACCCTCCTTTGCAGGATGAAAAGAAAACTCGTGCAAAGCTCACATTTATGCAGCCTGATAAAATTTTGCTGATGGTTGATATCGGCTGACGTAAAATACATCGAATAGGATTTATCATGAAAATTCAATTTCTCGGCGCGGCCAGAGAGGTTACCGGCTCATGCTTCGTTATAGAAACCGAAAAAGCCAGATTCGCCATTGACTGCGGAATGCATCAGGGCGGAGCGGAAACCGAAAAACGTAACTGGGACACAGAGATTTACGACCCGGCCAATATTGATTTCTTTTTAATCACCCACGCGCACATTGATCACTCCGGCCTACTGCCCCGTATGGTCAAGAACGGATTTCGCGGTCGTGTTTATTTAACCGAACCGACGGGAGACCTGGTTAAAATTCTGCTTCTGGACAGCGCTCATATTCAGGAAACGGAAGCAAAAATGAAAATCAAAAGACTGCAGCGTTACGGTAAGACTGAAAAGGTTGTGCCGCTCTATGCGACTAAAGACGCCCAGGATGTCTTTCCCTTGATCGAAACAAAAACCTATAATCAGGTTTTTTCTCCTGCCGAAGGCATCAAGGTAATCTTTCAGGATGCCGGCCATATCCTGGGCGCCGCCATAGTGGAATTATTTATTGAAGAAAACGGAACATCCACAAAATTGGTTTTTACCGGTGACATCGGCCGACGCCATCAGCTGCTCATGGAAGATCCCGTAAGGATCAGCGAAGCAGATTATCTCTTTATGGAATCGACTTACGGTAATCGCGATCACAGAGGCGAAGAAGAAAGCTTGAACGAAATGGCGGAGGCGATTGCGTACAGTTATGCAAAGGGAGAAAAGGTGATTATTCCCGCGTTTGCCGTGGAAAGAACGCAGGAAATGCTTTATTCTCTATACCTGCTTAATCGCGACGGTAAACTTCCCCGAGATATGCCGGTTTTTCTGGACAGCCCCCTGGCGATTAAGGCAACGGAAATATTCCGCAGTTACCATTCGTATTTCGACAGAGAGACGCAAAGCATTCTCAAAAAAGGAGAAGACCCGCTGGATCTTCCGCAGCTTCAGTTCTCTTCGTCAACCGAACAATCCATGCGTATCAATGAAATGGAAGGATCGGCCATCGTTATTTCCGCCTCCGGCATGTGCAACGCCGGAAGAATCAGGCACCATCTGCGGCATAATTTGTGGCGTCCCGGAGCCAGCATTGTTTTTGTCGGTTTTCAGGCGCAGGGAACGCCCGGCCGGAAAATCATCGAAGGCGTGAAAAAAATCCGCATTTTCAATGAAGACATTGCCGTCCAAGCCAAGATATGGACCATCGGCGGCTTTTCCGCCCATGCCGGACAAAGCCAGCTTCTGGATTGGCTGGGACATTTTCAAAACAAGAAAATGCCGGTGTTTTTAGTCCACGGTGAATCCCACGCACAGGATACCCTTGCCGCCTTAATCCGGGAGAAACTGGGGTTTGATGTAAGCATTCCTGAATATCTGGAAGAAATAAATATCCGGGCAGGCGCCATAACGGAAGAAGTGAAAACGCCGCGCGCGGCGAAGACGCCAGTCGATATCGCCCCGATGCTCGCCGATTTGAAAGCGAAAATTGATGATATCAACGCTCAAACGGGCAAGTTTGCTTCGCTTCCCGACTCAAAACAGAATGAAATTATTGAACTGATCCGGCAGGCAGGCCTGACCATAGAAGACATAAAGCCTGTCCTGTGATTTTTACGCGGAAACGCAGCGCTACGGACGGGGATTGTTAGATCCGGAAATTTTGATATCGGGATGAAAAATCAAAGCCATTTCTTCCATCGCGTCAAAAACACGCGGTGACGCACGACCGATAATATCGGTATCAACGGGATAAATCCGGTTGTTTTTCAC
>JASEHT010000005.1 GCA_030018675.1 Smithella sp. | reverse complement strand
TCATCATCATTGACTTCATAAAACACCTGCCTTTATGTTTTTTAAATTCTTTTAAGCGGCACAAATCCGCAGATGAGCATCGCCCTCGGCCTCAAGGGGACGCCCCTAAAATACTAAGTTTCTATTGATTCCAGTAACTGATAACCGTTTTCTTGCGCAATCATTTTGCCTCTTTCTAGAGCAAGGGGTCAAGTCTACTCTTGACTCATATAATCAGTCTTTCAACTGCTGTTATCCGTTGCCGATATTATTCAGATCCGTTACCAGGGCGAATCTTCCGCACATATTCAATCCTTAAATCTTTTTTAGAAAGTCCGACTTTCAGGCGCTCCGATGTAACTATTTTTCCAAAATTTCTATGGACAAAGAAACGCGGCCTTCGGCATCAGCCGTAAGGAAACCTCTCTCTTCGAAGACAAACTGCTTTTCCAGGCGCGCCTTGAAATCCTTAAGCGTCCGCGCCTGGAGGTCGGCTTGCAGAAAAATTTTATTTTGCGTTGTTTGTCTGCTGATTTTCCGGGCGTCATATTCCCGCAGAAGCTTTTCGATGGCTTCCGCGGTTTTATCCAAATCCGCCGAGCGCACCACAATATCCGGCGACACTGCGGTGCCGCGTGCCTGCGAAGCGCTCTGCTTCTGCACAGTGGCGTCCAAAACATCGGTGTCCCTTCCCTTTTCCCGCCCGGCGTCCGTTCGTTCAAAAGATTTCGCGGCCGGAGCAACGGCGACTCCCTCTGCTTTAACATCGGCAACAACCCGTTCTGCCGCATCCTTCGTTTCATTGACGGTTGTTTCCCCGACATATCCGGGGGCTACAGCCGCTTTCTGTTTATCCGCATCGGGGGATAATTCTGTTGTTGGCGCGGCTGACCGGTCTTCCTGTATCGCCACAACCGGAGGCGGAACCTGCGACGGCATAACTTCTTTCATCCGGTCATCCCCCGCCCGGTAAATATAAACCGCCAGCACAGCAATGCAGACTGTGGCAAATATCTGGACGGGAATTTTAATTTTTAAAGGAGAAAACCATTTCGCGGCAAAACCCTTCTTCTCCGATTCCTCCCTAACCCTGGCCATTATTTTCTGCTTAAACCAGGGAGGAGGATCAACCTCGGAAAGTGTGCTGACAACTGTTCTGGTCTCGCTCAGCCGGACGAGTTCCTGCGTGCATCGTGAGCAGGATTTCAGATGCTCCTCGACGGCTTTTTTGTCCCCGGCGGTAAGCAAATCATCCAGATACAACGGCAGTTTGTTTTCTATGTCTTTGCATTTTTTCATAAATCACCCATAACCTTGAGCAGGCAATTTTTCAGAGCGTTTCTTGCCCGGGAAAGCCGCGATTTTACCGTTCCGTCGGGTATGTTCAGAATTGCTTTGATTTCTTCATAAGAAAATCCCTGAATATCCCTCAGCACCAGCACATCCCTGTATTCTTCATCAAGCTTATTAATGCATTGTTGCACCTGAGCTTCCCTCTCACGTCTTTCCATCCGCATTCCGGGGTCGGATTCCTGCGCGGACGATTGCCCGGATATTTCCGTCCCTTTTATCTTTGTGGAATCGTCAAGGGAAAAACTTTCACGCCTTTCCCGTCCGCGCAACTGTTTTAAACGGTTTTTGGAATAATTAATAACGATTCTGTAAAGCCATGTGGAGAATTTCGACTCGGCTTTAAATTTCCGGATGGATTTATATGCCGCGACAAAAGCCTCCTGCGTTACATCGCAGGCTTCGTCGTAATTTCCGGTCATCCTGTAAGCGATGTTCAACATTTTTTTCTGATGCCTTTCAACCAGGACTTCAAAAGCTTCCGTGTCGCCCTGCTGACAAAGCGCCACGAATTCCCAATCTTCATCGGTGGCCGCTTTTTTTATATCCATCGTATTAGACATCCACAACAATACTTTTGTTCCCCTTTAAATCGCTTCCGGGTCCGCAATTTACCATAATATTGTTTTATATTCATTGTTTTTAAGCAGTTAAGTCCTCCGGCCCTATGCCACAATAAAGTCTATGAAAAAATCGGGAACTTTTTTGCCGTTGATTTTGTCTAAAAGGCAAACGGCAATCAAAAGCCGACAAAATCCCAAGGAGGAAACTATGAAAAAATTATTATCCGTGTGTTTGATTGTATTGATGTGGGCAGGGCTCAGCGCGGCGGCCACCATCGGCGATGCCCTAGACGTAAGCGTTGTGACTGATAACGGCAGGTCGATCCCTTTTTATACGGCCAAGGTCCGACACGATCTCAAAAAAGTGTATGCCGAAGCCGTCAAAGGCGACCATTACCGGATTGTGGTGCGCAACAAGCTCAACCGCCGGGTCGGCGTGGTGATTGCGGTTGATGGAAGAAACATCATCTCCGGCAAGAAATCCTGGCTGAAAAATACGGAAAGAATGTACGTCATCGATCCCTATTCCACGAACGAATTTTCCGGATGGCGCAGCGCTCAGGACAAGGTCAACCGCTTTTATTTTACCGATGTCCCCGATTCTTACGCCGCCGCTTTCGGCGATGAATCCGCCATGGGCGTGATTGCCCTCGCCGTTTTCCCGGAAATTCAGCGTCCCCAGCCTATTCGGAATGACTCCGTCTTCAGGTCTCCAAACGAATTACTACGGGATAAACCGGCGCCTTCCCTTCAGGATAAATCCAGGGCTTCGGAAAGCGCCGGCACCGGCTACGGCCGGGAAGAATATTCGCCTTCCTACAGCGTCCAATTCGATCCCGAAAAGAAAGCCGTGGAATCCATTCTGATCAAGTATGAATGGCGGAAAACCCTCTGCAAAATGAACATCATCCCTTGCTGCGGAACCTGCGATTATTCCTACAACCGGCTTTGGGAAAACGACGGTTACGCGCCGCCTCCGCCCCGTCGGCGCTAATTATTCAGCCAATCTCGGTGCGAGGCGGAAGAGGAAATTCTTCCGCCTCGAACTCGCAATACACTAATATTCTTATTGTTTTACCAGCCGGCCTACCGGTTATCTTTTTATTTCTCAAACCATAAGAAAAGGTGTAAAATGCATTATCTGGAAAATGTCATTGAAGACGCTTGTTTCACGTTTGAACAAACAAGGACATCCTATTATGAACGGATCCGATATTCTGGTTGTTGTTCCGCACAGCGGAATCACTGTTCCGGCTGAAATTTTTCTGGATGATCTTTCAGGGGATTTTCCTGCGCTGCTGAAAAATATCGACTGGTACACCCACTGGCTTTACGACTTCCGCGATATTCTGGGCAACCGTCAGATTACATTCCCTTATTGCAGCATTTTGCTCGAGGCCAATCGCGATCCCGACGACATCGAACAATGTGTGCCCCTCGTGGACATTCACGGCCGCAATGTATACCGGCCGGGCTTCGAACCCACGAAAGCCATGCGCAAAGGCTTGTCCGACAAATATCTCAAACCGTTCCATCGCCGGATAGAAGAAGCCATTGCCGCCGGGGCGGGACTTCTGCTGGACGGACATTCCACCGTCACCGCCCGTGGCGTGGGGGAAAATCAAATCGAACTGATGAATTTTCAACAGACGGACCGTGATGAAAAACCTCTTTATTATTGCCCCGATATTATTGTGGAAACATACGCCGAGGAACTCCGCAGCCGCCTGCCCGACGTTCTGGTCACCGTCAACGAATCCGAATACTTTAAAGTCCATGGCCACGTGTGCGCCGCGCACTGCGTAAACGATATCAAACGCATCGGCGCGCGGACTCCCGCTTTCATTCAGGAAACCAACGAACGTTTATTCAGAAATGAGGACGGAACGCCGGACATCACCCAGATCAACCGGCTGCGCCGCGCTTTTGCCGAGTCGCTGGTTCAAACCGTTCAATTTCTCGATGAATCACGTAAAATAAAAATGATCAACCTGCATACCGGCACGCAACTCTACAATTATGACTGCGGCCCGAGAGCGCTGCAAACCGTCATGCATTATTACGGGGAAGATGTCGGCCACGACGAACTGATTGCGGCGCTGGGAACCACCGAAGAAGGCACGCCGCCTGAAGATGTGATCAGGGTGGCCAAACAGTACGGTTTCGCCGTGAACTCCGGCACCAACTGGTCGCTCAAGCAGGTCAAACAGCACGTGGACGAAGGAACACCGGTGATTGTTCTTTTGCAGGCGTGGGCCGACCGCATCATGACGCTGGACGACTGGCGGCGCAACTGGGAAAATGGTCATTACGCGATTATCATCGGGCTGAACAAGGGTATGCTGCTTTTTGAAGATCCTTCCTCCGTGCGGCGCACCTGGCTGCGTGAACGGGAATTTCTCGCGCGCTGGCATGACATTCACCCGAAGACCGGCGAAAAATACGAACATTTCGGAATGGTTCTTCTGGGTAAGCAGCCCGCCGCTTCATCGTTCGAGCACATGGATTGAAAGGATTTTAAATCTTTTGATTTATGGCAACGGCGAAAAATTGGACGTCGTTTTATTTCACACTGCTTAAATAATCCCGCTATATGCGGATGATATCAAACGCATTCCTCTTCGAGCGGAAACGTAAACGCCCTCAAACCCGCGCGGGGATTTTCCTCCTTTAATTTCTTCACCAGGTCGCACATTGTCTGAATTTTCTCATCGCTCACCGCCAGCAGCAGAGCATTGTTATTGCCCGGCCAGCAGTGCGTGCCCAATTTCGGTTCGGTTTCCTCGCCTTCGCCCATCAAGCCGCACATTTTGGTGTACGCCTTGAATCCCGACTTTTTGAAAGCGTCAAGAATCATCTCATCGGATGCTTCGGAATACAAAACCATGAACATTTTCATATTCGCACCTCATCATGCAACGTATTTAATGTTTTTCGCGTTTCAGGAACACCATCAAGCCGCTTTTTTCGCGCGCCATTTTTTGAAATGTTCCTGCCAGTCGTCGAATATGTCATAAGCCGCCGGCACGACAACCAGCGTGAGAATCAGCGACGTGAGCAATCCGCCGATCACCGCGATGCCCATAGGAGAACGGGTTTCCGCGCCCTCCCCGACGGCCAGCGCAATCGGCATCATACCGAAAATCATCGCGAATGTGGTCATTAGAATCGGCCTCATCCGAACGGGACCGGCCTGCAGAATCGCCTCGCGCCGGGACATTCCGCGTTCACGCAGAACATTGGTGTAATCCACAAGCAAGATGGCGTTTTTCTTGACCAGACCCATCAGCAGAATCAACCCGATCATGCTGAAAACGTTGAACGTCTTGCCGGTGATAAACAGGGCCCCGAAGGCACCGATAAAGGAAAGCGGCATAGACAGCAGGACCGTGAACGGATGAACGAAGCTTTCAAACTGCGAGGCCAGAATCATGTAGGCCATGACGATGCCCAGAAGCAGCGCAAAAAGCAGATAGGTAAAAGATTCTGTCATGACATCGGCCATGCCCATGGACTTGGTCAGGTAGCCCGGGGGCAGAATTTTCGCGGTTATCGTATCGAGTTCGTTTTGCGCCGTTCCAAGAGCCTTGCCTTCCAGAGAAGCAAAAATCGTGATCGCCCGCTGCCGGTCAACCCGGTTAATGACGCTGGGACCGACGCCTTCTCTGACATTCACGACATTGGAAAGTTCCACCAGCTTGCCGTCTCCGGCGCGCACGTAAATCCTTTCCAGCGCCGCGGCGCTATCGCGGTCTTCGGGATTCAGACGCATCCGTATGTCATAGCGCTTGCCTTTCTGCTCGTCTTTATAGCGACCGATATCCAGTTCGCCGCTGATGAGCAGATTGATGGCTTCGGCAACGGTCGCCACGTCCACGCCCAGATCGGCCGCCCGGTCCCGGTCGATATAAACTTCGAATTCCGGTTTGCCGACCTCCAGGGACGTATCCACATCCACGATTCCCGGCAGTTTGGAAAACTCATCCGATATTTTTTTCGCGTAGGTCTGCAGGGTGTCGAGATCCTGCCCCCGGATGCTGTATTGAATCGGCACCTGCCTCTGGCCGCCACCGATAACCGAAATATCCTCGGCGGATACCTTCATCCCCGGAATCTGTCTTAATTTCTGACGCGCCAGTTTTTTAATGTCTTCCTGCGTCCTTTTGCGTTCCTTTTTGGGGGTAAGATTGATGACCATCAAAACCCGATTGTGATACCCGCCGTATCCCTGCACGAAGAAAACGGACTTGATTTCGGGGACGGACCGCATCATGTCCTCGGTGCCGCTGAAATATTCGGCTACCTTGTCCACGGAATAATCTATCGGAGCCTCCATCCGGACCAGAAAAATGCCCTGGTCTTCCGGCGGTATGAATTCCTTGTCCAGCCCGTACACCATGATCAGCAGACTGAGGCCGAAAACGCCGATGGTTCCCACAAGCATTGTTTTTCTGTATCGAAGCGAAAATTCAAGGACGCGGCGATAAAACATCTCCAGCCTTTTATAGTAGTTTTCCAGAACATCTCCCGCCTTTTGCCAGAACGATCGGCGGACAACAACATCGGAAATCTCGCCGGATGCGGATGGACGGCGCATCATGGTTTTCGGTTTCAGGAAAATGGACGCCATCATCGGCGTCAGCGTGAACGACACCAGCAGGGAAACCAGAATGGCGAAGATGATCGTCAGCGCGAACTGGAGGAAGAATCTGCCGATGATGCCCTTCATGAAAGCGACGGGCAGGAAAATGGCCACGATCGCGAATGTCGTCGCCATAACGGCAAGACCGATTTCGGACGTGGCAAACTTCGCCGCCTCCATAGGCGCCATCCCTTCTTCCACGTGGCGGTAGATGTTTTCAATGACAATGATGGCGTCGTCTATGAGCAAACCGACAGAGAGCGTCAGGGCCAGCATCGTCATATTGTTAAACGTGAAATCAAAAAAATTGATCAGCGCAAATGTCGAAATGACCGACACGGGTAAAGCCACCGCGCTGATTAAAGTCGTGCGCACATTTTTCAGGAAAAGAAAAACCGCGAAAATCGCGAAAAGGCCGCCGACAATCAGATGGAACTGCACTTCGTTGATCGAGCGGACAATGAAAACCGATTGATCCATGGCGAAGCTGATCTTCATTCCCGGAGGCAGCGTTTTGTTGATCTGTTCCACTTCCTGCTTGACCCGGTTGGCCACTTCCACCGTGTTGGTGCCCGACTGTTTCTGTATGGCCATTCCAACCGCCGGAACGCCGTTGAACCGCGCGATGGTTCGTTTTTCTTCGATGCTGTCTTCGGCCTGGCCGATGTCCTTGATGCGCACCGGCGCGCCATTGTAATAACTGATAATCAAATCGTTGAAGTCGGGAATGGACGGGATCTCTCCCTTGATGCGCACGGTGTATTCCCGGGTTTTCGTTTCGATGCGTCCGCCCGGCAGTTCGATGTTTTTCCGTTGCAGGGCGATGACAACATCGTTGGGGGCAACCTGATAGGCGCGCATTCTGGCGGCATCGAGTCCTATGCGCACCTGCCGGAGACGCATTCCGTAAAAGATAACGTCGCCGACGCCGCTGATACGCTGGAGCTGCTCCTTCAATACTTCGTCGGCGTAGGTGGATAGATCGCGCACGGAACGTTCGCCGGAAAGATTCATGGTCATAATCGGCGACGCATCGGGATCGACCTTGGCAATGCGCGGCTCGTCAATGTCGGCCGGCAGTTGCTGCCGGATGAGTGAAATTTTCTCGCGCACATCCTGAACAGCCTGGTCGATGTCGCGCTCCAGAACAAATTCCACCACCGTGCGCGAAGCGCTTTCCGTGCTGATGGACATGATGCTTTTGACGCCGTTGATGGTGTTGAGAGCGCCTTCGATACGGTCGGTGACATCCACATCCATGACTTCAGGACTGGCGCCCTTCAATGTGGTGGTAACCGTAACAATCGGAAAATCGATCTTGGGAAAAAGATCCACGCCGATGGACGGGTAACTGACAATGCCCAGCACCACAAGGGCCAGAATGACCATCGTGGCAAAAACGGGTCTTTTGACGGATGTATCAGCGAGCCACATTAAGTTTTACACCTTCCGTGAGATTGCTTTGTCCCACAACGACAATCTGCTCACCTTGCTTCAATCCTTCGACAATTTCCACGGACTCGCCGTAAGGAATCCCAACCTTGACGACTCTTTCACGGGCAATATCTCCCTCGGCAATAAAAACGCGAATGATGTTTCCGTCATAAAGCAGTGCATTCGAGGGCGCGACCAGGGCATCTCTCGGCGCGTCCGTTTGAATGGTGACACGGGCGAACAATCCCGGCTTGAGCAAATGTCCCGGGTTAGGAACCAAGGCTTCCGCCTGCAGGGTTCTGGTTCTCTCTTCCACGTGCGGATAAAGCATACTGACACTGCCTTCAAACGTTCTCTCCGGGAAAGAATCGACGGTAAAGATTACCTTTTGCCCTGTTTTCAGGGCGGCCGTGTCCTTTTCCCCAACGGTGAAATTCAGTTTCAGCGAGTCCACCTTGATGAGTTGAAACAGCGGAGAGCTGTTGCGCACATAGTCGCCGACGGAAATTCTTCTTTCCTTCACCAGACCGCTCATGGGCGCGTAGATTCTGGTGCGGGCAAGTCTCTCCCGGGATGTTTCCAGCGCCGCCTTCGCTCTCGATACATCCGCCTCGGCCAAGGCCACTCGCATGGACAGATCGTCAAACTGCTGCTTGGTAATCAATTCCTCTTTAAAAAGAGATTCTTTTCTCTGATACTCGGCTTTCACATTGGCCATATTCGCTTCCGCCTGCTTGAGCGCCGCTTCCGAGCGTTTCGTATCCAGCAGATAATCCACGGCGTTAATTTCAGCCATCACGGCACCCGCAGCGACGGGAAATCCCTCCCGCGCCCTTATGATTTTGACGATTCCATCAACCTCGGAACTTACCGTGACCTCCTCATCTGCATTCAGCGTTCCCGTTGTCGCGATATAATTTTGAATGGTCTTTGTTTCAGCCGGGACAACCGCCACATTGATCAGATTCTCCGCCTCGACCTTCTTTTCTTTCCCGCAGGATACTAAGAAAAAGGACAGGGAAATAGCCGAGATCAAAATCAAGAACATCCATTTTGATTTCCCGTAAACAACTGTTGGGGGCGTCTTGAAGCAGTGGTTTGAATTCATTCTCTACATCCTCCTGAAATGAAACCGATCAGTATTCATTTTGAATGACCGGCGGTGATAAATTGCAGCAACGTGCCTTTGGAATTTTTAACCTTCAGGCAGGCAAGCTGATAACTATATGAAGCTTCCGAGAGATTTCTTTCCGCTGTGACAAGCAGGGTATTGGCGTCCATCACATCGAGGCTGGTAACCAGTCCGTTTTCGAACTGCCTTAAAACGGCTTTGTAATTATCGCGGGCGAAGTCGAGTTGGGCTTCCAGAAAACTGACAACACTCTTCTGGGTCTGTAAATCCAGATAGGCGCTTTTCAGTTCAATATCAACATTTTTTATCAAATCGTCATAAAGTAATTGGCTCTGCCTTTTTCGGGCCTCGGCCTCTTTGAGTTCGGCAACCCTCAAACCACCTTCAAAAAAAGGAAAATTCAACGCAACGCCGGCCAGCGTGCTTTCTCTGTTGAGCGTCAGCGAGGCGGGGCTCTGATCCATTCCCTGATACAGGGCAAAAAGATTCACGTTGGGCCAGAAAGCACCCCGTGCATATTTTATCTGCTTTTCAGAGATCTGAACCTGCATATCGTAACTTTTCAGATCAGGCCTTGACTGAAGGGCAACGTTCATCATTTCCTCGATGGAAGCATCCTCGTCCAGGCCGGATAACGATTCACTGAGCGTGAAATCCTCTTCAACGGCCGTCAGGCGGATAAGAGCCGCGCGGGAAAGTTTCACGGCGTTTTCCGCCTTGACATAATCGGAACGCGCGCCGGAAAGCTCTCCTTCAGCGCGCAACAGCGACGTTCTGGTCAGTTCTCCCACCTTCACTCTTTTTTCCACCGATTCGCGATACTGGATTAAACGGAAAAAATTCGCCGCGGCGATATCCAGAGCTTTTCTGGCTCTCAACACATCGAAATAAGACGAAGCGACCGCCAAGACAAAGTCCTCTTTAATCGTTTCCAGTTCATATTCACTTTTTGTGATGGACTGGCCGGCTATTTTATAAGCGTCTAGTTCACGAGCGCTCATCGAAAAAGATTGGTCAGCACGCACGCCCCAGGTTCCTGCCTCATCCGGTTGAATCATGATGCCGGTGTCGGTGGACTTTCGTTCCGAAAAACGGTTGTACGTGCCAAAAGCGGTAACCCTTGGAATCAGGAGCGACCGGGCCTTGTCTTTTCCGAGTTGCGAGACATAAAGATTTTCCCGTGCCACCTTGATGATATCTGAATTTCTCAGTGCTTCCTGATAAATTTCTTCCAGCGTGTATTCCCGCGCCGATGCCGGTAAAGCAAAGGCAAGCAAGACCAGCGCGGTCATCAAAACAGAAATGAGACAGAAAAACGATTTTTTCACTCTTTTATCCTTTCATCCGGACTTGTATCCAACAACAAATTTACGGCCATATATTTCCCATAGCCCTCTGCAAACGAGCATAATTGATATTGAAATCACCGAGGGCGTTGGCGTATTCCGACTTGGCCTTTGTCAGCAGGGTTTGCGCTTCCAGAACTTCCGTGGACGTGGCTACACTTTCCTTGTACCGTTCTTCGGAAATGCGGAAATTTTCTTCAGCCTGCTCAATCAGTTTCTGCGAAACGGCTATTTGGCTTTCAGCCTCCTGAAGCATCAGAAAAGCGTTTTTGATTTCCAGAGCAACCCGGTCGTTCAATTCACGCGAGGCCTCCATGGCCATATTTTCCCTGGCTCTGCTGGCATCAACTCGAAATTTGGTTTTCCCCCATTCCCAGAAATTCCAGCTGGCCACCGCCATGACCTGCCAGCTTTCCATATCCTTGTAATCACTGCCGGAAACGGAAGGGTCATCTCCGAAGCGTGTATAATTGCCGACGAGGCTGACGTAGGGGAAAAACTCACTTTGCGCGGCCCGAACCATTTTTCCGGCCTGTTGAGACTGGAGCGATGATATTTTCAATTCCGGTCGGGTCTGTCTGGCGATGTTCAGACACTCTTCAAAGGATTTATCGAATGGTTCGTAATTCAGCACATCAACAATTTCCACGGGTGTCAAAATTTCTCTTTTAAGAATGGTATTGAAGCGCGACTCGGCCAGTTGAACGGCGTTTTTAGTCCGGATAAGCGCCTGTTTCCCATTGGCCAGTTCGACTTCAGCGCGCAAAAGATCATTTTTAGGAATCATTCCTACATTGAAATAATTATCGGCAACATCACGGTGTGCCTTGAGCATTTCAACAGACTGCTGTGCGACATCGCTTATTCTCTGCGCTTTTAGAATATTGAAATAAGCGATTTTAACATCCTGGACCACGTCTTGATAGCGTGCTGTTTCCTCCAAATGAGCGATGCTTTCGCCGATGCTGCTGGCCTGATAATTGGCCAGAATTCCGCCCCCGGTAAAAAGCGGCTGTTTTGCTTCAATGTTCCAGTTATAATTATCCTTTGTTCCGGTCAAAATTTCGCCTGGCGGGAAAGGAAGCAAAACGAAAGGCTCCTCATTCAGACGCGTATAACTGTAAGAGGTGCTTAATTTCGGCAGAAAGCCGGTAAAGGCCTCTTTTTTCTGCGCCGTAGCGCTCTTCGAACCTTCCTTGGCAATAGTAATGAGCGAACTGTTTTTGAGGGCAATGTCAATACTCTCATCAAGGGTCAGCGCGGACTGTGCACAAATGTTACCGGTAGAAACGAGAAAGATCAGCAAGACTAAAACAATAATGCTTATTTTATTTTTCATGGTTTCGGGCTCCGTTGAGAAATATTTCCATGATGAAATCTTTCTTGGAACACGGGGATTCCTTGGTTGAATCCAGCATCCATTCAATCAAGGACGTCCTGATCAAATTGAACAACGCCTGCGCCATATCCCGCGAGGGCAATTTTTTCAAAAGACCTATTTCGATCCCCTCTTTCAGTAAGTTTTCGATAAAAGTTATATGTTCGAAATAACCATCAATCAGCTGTTGGCGAAGTCGTGTCATCGCTTCGGATAAGGCAGCGCTTTCGCCCCTGACAAACAACCGGCAGAACTCGGGATTCTCTTGCGCAAACATTAATGTAGAATAGATCAACGCATCTATTTTTTCAATCACGCTTCCGGCTGAATCAGTTGCGTTTCGGACCCGGGAATACATTAAATCCAGTTTTTCCGTGATCATGGTCGCATAAAGATTCTCCTTGCCCTTAAAAAACTGATAGAGAGAACCTACCGAAAAACCGGACGCATTTGCAATGTCCGCCATTTTAACATTATGAAAACCTTTCAGGGAAAAAATCTTTTCAGCCTTGTCCAGAATTTCCGCCCGTCGTCTGTTAAATTCGCGTTCTTTTCTTTCCAGTCTTTCCATCATAAAAAAATTGGACTTTTGAATTATTGTTTATTATTTGAATCATTATTCATTCATAGAATAATCGTTGCTTGTCAAGCAAAAATATTCAGAAATTCGATTCTTTAATCATATATTTTCATTTGATGTTTTTTTCTATTTATTCGATTCATTTAACATTTCTTTAAACTCCCGGTCATTTTCAATGGCTGTCTGTCCGCAAATAATCAGGGTATCTTTCATAATTAATTTCATATTATTAGATACTTATAAAATATTATTCGCCCTTATAATATTATGGCATAATTATTTCATTAAATATTATAAATAGTTGTAAATTTTGGGAATGGGAGATTAAGAAATTCATGAAGAAAATGATACAGATAACTCTTTTGACCGCTTTTGTGGTTTTGGTAACAGCTTCCTTCAGCTATGCCGAACTCAGTGTTACCGGAAACACCAATTTCCCGTTCTTTCATCTCGGTTGTTTAATTATCGGGGGCTTGATTATCATTTCGTTGAAAAGAAAATATAACAAATTGTATTTGAGCGAAGCCATCGGCTCGTTCGCGCTTTACGCGCTTCTGGTATCCATCTTTACGGTACCGGTTGCTGACGCGCTGAAAAATTTTATTCTCTAATTCTTCTCCCTTCTAAAGATATACCTTTGAAGGCCCCTGTAAAAGTTTACGGGGGCCTTTTGGGGTTCGCTTTTAATTTCTAAATAAGATCGTCCAGCCGCTTGGACACTGCGTGGGAAAGTTTTTGCAGAAGGCTTGTTTCCATGTCCGGAGCGTAACGGCTTTGATCCGAATCGCCGTTATTCCAGCACGCGGCGACTTCTCCTTTAATTTTAAAAGGAACCATCGCCATGGACTTGACAAAATATTTCTGATTGGCCGGAAACAATTTATAATACGGTTTCAAATTTTTATTGACCAGAATCGGTTTCAGGCCGGAATAAAATATTTCCTGAAATTTTTCCTGTTTTATCAGATTCAATCTTTCCTTTAATGCTTCTGAAGACTTCAGCGCCTCGGCCACGGGCAATGCTTTGGCGTTATCCGATAGCGTCAGCCACACAAAAGGAACCTGGAATTCCTTTTCTATTTCTTCGAAGAGAATCTCAAAAAGCCCGGCAACATTTTTTGCCTCGAGCAGCTTTCTTTCAATTTTTTCAAAACCGGACGATATCTTGCTGTTGATATGTTCAAGATTTTCTTTCTTTTTCATTATTCTCTCCCCTACCACTGCGCGGAAACAATAACATGATCGGAGGGTTTTTCCGCGAGCCTCGACTCCAGATCGATCGTGCAACTCTTCGATTTCGCCGCCAGAGATTTTGTCGCCAGAATATGGTCAACGCGCCAGCCTAGTTTGCGTTTCACCGAATCTTTTACGCGATAATCATAAAACGTGTAGAGGCCCGCGACACCGGGGTGATGCAGACGCAACACATCGGTGAAACCGAATGCCCTGGCTTCTTCGTAAGCTTTCCAGATTTCAGGATTAAAACAAACGTGGCCCAACAGTCTTTTCGGGTCGTGCACATCCATGTCTTCCGGAGCGACATTGAAATCGCCGCACCAGATGATATTTTGTCCGGGCTGAAAATTTTTTTTCAGATATCTTCGGAAGCGGGCGAACCATTCCAGTTTGTAAGCAAACTGCGGGCTGTCCATCTCCTGGCCCTGCGGTACATACGTGTTGATGATGGTCAGATCACTGTAGCGCGCGATAATCATGCGGTCGGCATCGGCCGGCTCGCTGTCGAAACCGTGGACAACGTCCTGCGGTTTGATTTTCGAGACTATGGCCACGCCCTTATATTGCTTCTCGCCTCTGAAAACCGCGTGGTAGCCCAGCTTTTCAAACTCCGCCGCTGGAAAGATATCATCGGCAACTTTGGTCTCCTGCATGCATAAAAAATCTGGACGGTTGGCTTGCAACCACGGCAAGACGATATGCATCCGGGAACGGATGGAATTTACATTGTAGGTTGCAATCTTCAAATCAAGCGCCGCCTTCTTTCATTTAGCCACCCCTAATACCACGACCCCAAACCGCACTCAAGTTTTTTATAGGCCCTATCGACCCGGCCCGCAAATCATGCCGCAGTTCAGCCCTTGATATATTTTAATGAATATTATAGGTTTCAGCCTGCATTTCATGCGATTCAAGGAGTTTATAAAAAAATGTCACCTGATACAGCATCACATCCGACCGATTTTATCCGCGACATGATTGATCATGACCTGCAAACCGGCAAGAATGATGGAAAAGTCGCCACCCGTTTTCCGCCGGAACCGAACGGTTATATCCATATCGGACACGCCAAATCCGTATGCCTCAATTTCGGCATTGCCGCCCAGTATAAAGGAACCTGCAATTTGAGGCTGGACGATACCGACCCGGCAGGCGAATCCATGGAATTCGTGCAATCCATCATCAACGATATCCGCTGGCTGGGTCTCGACTGGGATGATCGTCTTTTTTACGCTTCGGACTATTTTGAAAGACTATATCAGTTTGCTGTTGAACTTATCAAATCCGGCAACGCCTATATTTGCAGCCTGACGCCGGATGAAGTCAGGGAACAGCGCGGCACGTTTACCGAACCGGGGAAAGACAGTCCTTACCGTAACCGCTCCGTGGAAGAAAATTTGGACATGTTCCAACGCATGCGGTTAGGCGAATTCGCCGACGGCGCTCATACTCTGCGCGCGAAGATTGACATGGCCTCGGCCAACATTGTCATGCGCGACCCTGTTATCTACCGAATCAAACGGGAACCGCATTACCGCACAGGAACAAATTGGGTCATTTATCCGATGTATGATTTCGCCCACTGCCTCTCCGACGCGCTGGAAGGCATCACGCATTCGATCTGCACACTGGAGTTCGAAAACAACCGGCCCCTGTATGACTGGATCGTGGAGCGGCTGATCACCGGCCCGCGTCCCCGGCAGATTGAATTCGCGCGTCTGAATTTGAGCTACACGGTCCTAAGCAAGCGTCGCCTCATCGAATTGGTTAACAAAGAATATGTGCAGGGATGGGACGATCCGCGCATGCCGACCGTGACGGGAATGCGCCGTCGGGGTTATACGCCGGAGGCCATCCGGAATTTCTGCGTCCAAATCGGCGTTGCTAAAAACGATAATCTGATTGATGTGGCGCTGCTGGAACATTGCGTACGCGAGGATCTCAACGAACACGCACCCAGAACCATGTGTGTTTTGCGCCCCCTGCGCGTTGTGATCGACAATTATCCCGAAGATAAGACGGAACAGTTCGAATGCGCCAATCATCCGCAAAATCCCGATATGGGCACGAGAAAAGTGTCTTTCTCCAGAGAATTATATATCGAGCGCGAAGATTTTATGGAAGACCCGCCGAAAAAATATCATCGTTTGGGTCCGGGGCGTGAAGTCCGTCTCCGAAACGCTTACATTATAAAATTTGAAAGCATGGTAAAAGACGAACGCACCGGCGACGTCGTGGAATTGCATTGCACCTATGACCCGCAGACACGCAACGCGCCGCCCGCGGACGGACGCAAGGTGCCGGGCGTGATTCACTGGTTATCGGCCGAACATTGCGCACCAGCCGAGGTGCGGCTGTACGACAGGCTGTTTAAGATCGAAAATCCCGGAAGCGAGGAAGATTTTCTCGGCTATCTAAACCCGGATTCGTTGGAAACCCTGACCGGCTGCTTTGTCGAGCAAAGCCTGCAACAAGCGAAGCCGGGAAGCCAACATCAGTTTGAACGATTGGGATATTTTTGCGTGGACACCAAGGATTCGAAAACGGAAAAACTTGTCTTCAACCGTGTTGTCGCCCTGCGTGATTCATGGGCAAAAATCGCCGGGGGAGACAAGGGATAAAAGATCGGATAAAAAAAGGACTCTCAGGGCAGAGAATCCTTTTTTTATTTATTGGCTGGGGAATAAGGATTCGAACCTTAATAAACGGAGTCAGAGTCCGTTGTCCTACCATTGAACGATTCCCCAGTAAGACATTTTTAAAATCACCGTCAATTCGATCTCTTCAGTGATGCGCCAACCTTCGGGCGGCGTGAATATAATGCGATTGATTTTTTATGTCAACAATTTTTCTTGAAAAGTTCAACCTTGAACTTTCGGAAAAGTAATCCGGCAAAGACAAAAGGAGATGGCTATGATGAAAAAAAATTTAATCGTTTCAACGGTTGTGCTGTCCTTATGCTTGTTATGGGCGGTGGGTGCTTTTGCGGACCTTAAAGAAGGATTATGGGAGATTACAACACAGACAGAAATTAAGGGGATGCCTTATGCCATGCCTCCCACGACACTTCGTCAATGCATTACCCGAAACGATCCTGTTCCGCAAACCAAGGATAAAAACTACGAATGCAAAACCCTAGACCAGAAAGTCACCGGCAATACGGTAACCTATACCGTGGAATGCAGGGGCAAGGAAGGCGTGATGAAGACCACGGGAAAAACAACCTACACCGATAAATCGATGAACGGCGAATCGAAAACAGCCTTCAAAATGCAAGGTCAGCCGGAAATGCAGATGATCAATAAAATTAAAGGGAAATATATCGGAAACTGCCCGAAATAAAATGCATCTTGTAATTGTTTCGTATATTCGGCGAAAGATATGACGCCGTCCGGTTCTTCGCCTTCTTGACAGGAATCCGGACTGGCTTCAACACTCAAAAATATTTTCCGGCAATCCCGCGGGCGGCGATGATTCCTGAAATGCCCGCCCCCACAATGCCGCGGCTTTTCCCCGCGCCGTCGCCGCCCACAAAGATGCCCTTCACATTGGTTTCCAGATTTTCATCCGTTATAAAATGCGTGTCGAAAAATTTTATCTCCGGCGCGTACAGAAGCGTGGACGGGTGAAGAATGCCCGGAACAATCTTGTCGATTTTTTTCAGGGACTCCCAGAGATTATCGATGATGCGGGCGGGCAAGCCCAGCGTGATATCACCGGGCGTCGCGTTATACGTTGCCCTGCACACCTCGAAATGACGGCTGGCGCTGTTGAATGTCGATGCGGAACTTCTTCTCCCCTCCCGGAAGTCCCCCACCCTTTGAACAATCGGCCTGCCTCCCCCCAGCAGGAAAAATTGTTTGGCGATCATCTGACCGAACTCGGTGGTATCGGAAAAAGGCGCGGTCAAGGAAACGGTGTTGATCAGGGCGAAATTCGTGTTGAGCGTTTTGCGCCGGGAAAGCGCATCTCCGTTCACCAGCTTGAATTGGCAATAGTCTTCCGGCCGGACACGGCCGCCGGGATTGGTACAGAACGTCCTGACCTTATCGCCGTGCCGCGCCGTACGGAAAATAAATTTCGGATCGTAAACGACATCGGTCACATCGTCATAGAATTTTCTGTTCAGTTCGACTCGGATTCCCACGTCAATCGGACCGAAATTATGAAGAATCTTCAGCTTCGTGGCTAGATCACGGAACCAATAGGCTCCGCTGCGTCCCGGAGCGGCCATGATAATTTTCGCTGCGCAGCGACTCTTTTTTCGCCCCTGGCTGCATAAAACTTGATACGTGCCGTTGCTTTGGCAGACGATGGAATCGACCGTTGTTCCCAGCAGGAATTTTGTCTTTTGGAGATGGCTTCTCAGATAATCGACAACCGCTTTCCCGTTGTCCGTTCCCCAGTGCCACTGCTCCGGCGCAATGAATTGAGCGCCGTTCTCCTTCGCAATATTCCCCAACGCCTCGATTTTTTTATTCCGGTCAACGAAGGTCACCTGCCTGCATTTCGGGAAACGGATAAAGACCTCCCTGATTTCCTCCATCATCCGCCTCGCGGTCTCAATGTCAATCCGGAGCTCAGCCAGATCAATGCCGATCCGGTAATCAAAATTCAGTTTCCCGTCGTTCAACAACCCTCCGGCGGTATAAGGATTGCGATCCACGACGGCAATACCGTCCACACCCAGACGTTCAAGCTCGATGGCCGCGAACAGACCGGCGGGACCGGAACCGATGATGACCACATTATAGGAATCCATACATATACAAATCTCCCCGTCTTCCTTATACTACATTATTGTGAATTTCCGCCATATGAAATCATCGATAAAGTACTTTGACACATAAAATTCATATTGATATACTCGTTTCAAAATTTTCATGGCGCAACCGGCGCCCGCAAAGGAAATCAATCAATGGCAAAAGTGAAATCCAAAGCGAAGTCAAAAGTGAAAGCAAAAGCTCCATCGCAAAAACCTAAAGTTTCTGAAAGAGATCGCAAAATGGCAAAGTTCTGTCTGACCTGTCCCGTGTGTAAACACGCCCGCAAGCAGCAAAAAGGCGCGGCATTCTGGTTTGTGAAAAAAATCGAAGGGAACCTTTGTCCTTTTTGTAAAGCGTATGAACGGGTTTACGGCAAAAAATCCCATCAGCCTATTTTTTAACGACATGAGGAAAAATGAAGATTTCAAAGTGGCTGGATAAGAAAGAGGCCGAAGGAATTGATGTTTCTCACATTGAATTACCGGAAGACATGGCCAATGAAGAAGTGCCGGACGAAACAATTTTTTTCAAAGAAATCCGTCCGTGTTCGATTCTTTGCACCGGCAACCATCCATTTGTTACTATCGAGCGCTTCGGTCACTGGTTTTATTGCCGCGGGCGCGATCAAGAGAAGGGTCCTCACACGACAAAACCCCAATGGTGGCTTTTTACCAGAGACGCAGACATCGCTTTCAAGACCGTCAAAACACACCTAGGGAATACTGATCGGAAGTAAAATTTTTTCTGAATAATATTTTGTATGGACATCAAAAAACTCTCTTTAGCAGAAATCCATGAAGCGGCCGACCAGGGAAACGCGGAGGCACAGTGCCATCTCGGTTTGATGCACCGGCACGGTGAAGAAATTCCGCAGGATGATGACGAGGCGCTCCAATGGTTTCGTAAAGCGGCCGAACAGGATGTCGCGGAGGCGCAATTCAATCTGGGATTAATGTACCATGCCGGAGAAGGCGTTGCGCCTGATCATGATGAAGCGATCAAGTGGCTTTGCAAGGCCGCCGAGCAGGGAAATGTCGCCGCCCAGGTACATCTGGGAGCCATGTATCACCATGGAAACGGCGTCGGACAGGATGATGTTGAAGCCGCAACATGGTACCGCAAGGCCGCCGAACAGGGAAACACGATCGCGCAGAACACACTGGGATGGATGTACGATAACGGCAAAGGCGTCGAGCAGGATCATGCCGAAGCCATGAAATGGTACGGAAAAGAAGCTGAAAACGGGGACGCACTGGCCCAGTACAACTTTGGTTCGAGATACCACAGCGGCGAGGATCTCCCGCAGGATTATGCCGAAGCGGTGAAATGGTACAGCAAAGCGGCGGAACAGGGGCTTGCTTCAGCGCAGTATAAACTCGGCTTGCTATACAAAGAAGGCCGGGGCGTGGCCAAAGATGACAGGGAAGCCGCCAACTGGTTTCGCAAGGCCGCCGAACAGGGAGATGCGGAGGCACAATTTGCGCTGGGGCTGATCTTTGAACAGGGAGACGGCGTGCCAAAGAATGACACGGAGGCCGTCAATTGGTTTCGCAAAGCCGCCGAACAGGGAGACGCGAACGCTCAAAACAGTCTCGGCGTGAAATATGAGAACGGCAAGGGCGTCCCGCAGGATTATGCGGAAGCTTCAAAATGGTACCGAAAGGCCGCCAAACAAGGGGATGCGAAGGCGCAATTCAATCTGGGATCGATGTATTCCTTCGGCAACGGTGTGCCGCAGAATTTTACGGAAGCGGTGAAATGGTACCACAAGGCGGCAAAACAGGGCGACACCAAGGCGCAGCGAAGTCTCGGAGAAATGTATCACAAAGGGAACTATGTTGCTCAAGACGACGCTGAAGCGGCAAAGTGGTACCGCAAGGCGGCGGAACAGGGAGACACTAAGGCGTTAAAGAGTCTGAAGTCCATGAGCGAAAAAGGCAGCGCCGTCGCTCAGTTCAATATCGGACGGATGCATGAAGAAGGCAAAATTTTCCCGCAGGATTATGCCGAAGCGGTGAAATGGTACAGCAAAGCGGCAAAACAGGATCTGGCCGATGCGCAATTTTATCTGGGCTTGATGTACATCAAGGGTGACGGATTTCCTCTTGACGATGCTGAAGCCGCAAAATGGTTCCGGAAATCCGCGGTGCAGGACTTTGCCGAAGCGCAGTTCTATCTGGGAGCGATGTATCATGCCGGAGAAGGCGTCCCGCAGGATTTCGCGGAAGCTGAAAAATGGTACCGCAAGGCGTCGGGAAAAGGAAGCGCCGACGCCCAGTATCATCTGGGATGGCTGTATCGCAACGGGAAAGGTGTTGTTCAGGATGATGCCGAAGCCGCGAAATGGTTTCGCCTGGCGGCCGAGCAGGAAAATGTTTTCGCCCAGATGAATCTCGCATTGATGTACCAGGAAGGCAAGGGCGTCCCCCGGGATCTCGCTCAGGCTGTCCAATGGTATCAGAAGGCGGCGCAGCTGGATAATACGTACGCTCAAAGCATTTTGGCGGAAATGTACCGGGAAGGAAGTGGCCTTCCCCGGGATTATTTCGAAGCGGCAAAATGGTACCGGAAAGCCGCCGGAAAAGGAAACCCCGACGCCCAGTATCAGCTCGGATGGATGTGCCGTAACGGAGAAGGCGTTCCTCATGACGAAGAGGAAGCACTGAAATGGTTTCGCATGGCCGCCGAGCGGGGAATCGCGCAAGCACAGTATTTGCTGGGGCTGATGTACCATGAAGGCACAGGCGTTGCGCGGGATGACGCTGAAGCCGCGACCTGGTTTCGCCTGGCGGCCGATCAGGATATTTCAGACGCGCAGCTTCAGCTGGCCGTGCTGTATGAAAAAGGCGAAGGCGTCGAGCGGGATGATGTCGAAGCGGTCAAGTGGCTGCAATGTGCCGCCGGACAAGGAAAAGTGAGCGCTTTATGTAATCTGGGCGTAAAATATTATAAGGGCGAAGGCGTTCAGCAGAATGATGCGGAAGCGCTCGCCTGTTTTGTCCAATCGGCACAGCGGGGAGATTCGGCGGCGCTGAATAATCTGATGGTCATGAGCCACAAGGGAAATGTAACCGCCCAAACCACTCTGGCTGAAATCTATCAGGAAGGAACGGGGGTTTTACAGGACGATGCCGAAGCAGTCAAGTGGCTGCAATGTGCCGCCGGACAAGGCAGCGCCGAGGCGCAGTATAAACTGGCATGGCAGTATTATCACGGTGAAGGCGCCGGCGCGGATGATGAAAAGGCGGCGCACTGGTTTCGCAAGGCCGCCGAACAGGGAGATGCGCGCGCGTATATCCATCTCGGTTTGATGTACCGCAGAGGAGAAGGCGTATCACAGGAGGACGCCGAAGCGGCAAAATGGCTGCACAAGGCCGCCCGGCACGGCAATACCTATGCCCAAATCCTTTTTGCGGAAATGCATCAGGAAGGCCGGGGGTTCCCGCAGGATTATGCCGAAGCGGCACAATGGTATCGCGGCGCCGCCGAACAGGGAGATACCGGCGCCTGCTATCATCTGGGACTGATGTACAAAAACGGAAAAGGGGTGGCGCAGGATGACGCCGAAGCCGCGAAATGGTTTCTCAAAGCCGCCGAGGCGGAAGACGCCAACGCCCGGTACCATTTGGGATTGATGCATCAGAAGGGGAAAGTGGTGGCACAGGATGACGCCGAAGCCGCAAAATGGTATCGCCTGGCGGCGGAAGATGGTCACGCATTCGCCCAGTTCAATCTGGCCATGCAGTATGAGCAGGGCGAAGGCGTTCCGCAGGATCACTCAGAAGCAGTCAAATGGTATCGTCTTGCCGCCGAACAGGGGAATGCCGAAGCGCAATTTAATCTGGCCGTTAAGTATGAAAAGGGCCAGGGACTCCAACAGGATGAGGATGAGGCAATCCAATGGCATCGTCAGGCCGTCGTGCAGGGAAATGCCGATGCGCTCACTCATCTGATTGATATGGCCGCAAGAGGCAACGATATCGCTCAGCTTAATCTGGGTGAAATGTATCAAAACGGATTGGGCGTCTTGCAAAGCGATGACGAATCCGTATCATGGTTTCTCAAGGCTGCCGAGCAGGGAAATGTCAACGCACAATTCAACCTGGGATTAAAATATGATGCCGCTCAAGGTGTTCCGCAGAATGATACTGAAGCCGCAAGCTGGTACATCAAAGCCGCCGAACAAGGAAACGCCAACGCCCAATGCAATCTTGGGGTGAAGTACAAAACGGGCAAAGGCGTTGCTCAGGACGACACCGAAGCCTTACAATGGTTCCTCAAGGCCGCCGGACAGGGGAATACCACGGCGATGAACAATCTCGGTATCGTCTATCGGAACGGAGAAGGCGTTGAGCAGGATTACGCCGAAGCGGCGAAATGGTTCCTCAAAGCGGCGGAGTCGGGCAACACCCGTGCCCGGAACAATCTCGCCCTGATGTATAAAAACGGTGAGGGGGTGGAGCAAAGTGATGATGAAGCCGTGAAATGGTTGCTCAAAGCCGCCGAACAGGGAGACGCCGGCGCCCAAAACAATCTCGGCATTATGTTCCTGAATGAAAAAGGCGTGTCCAGAAATGACACCGAAACAGCCAAGTGGTTTCGACTGGCCGCCGAGCAGGGAAACGCCGACGCCCAAAACAATCTCGGCGTTCTCTGCTACAATGGCACAGGCGTTCCGCGGAATTACGACGAAGCCGTAAAATGGTATCGATTGGCGGCCGAACAGGAAAACGAACAAGCTCAGTATAACCTGGGGTTGATGTACAAAAACGGCGAAGGCGTTGCGCAGGACGATCAAGAGGCCGTGAAATGGTTTTTGAAGGCCGCGGGAAAAGAAGATATCAATGCCCAGTTCACGCTCGGCTTGATTTATGAAAAAGGCCAGGGCGTCAAACAGGACACCAGCGAGGCGGTCCAATGGTACCGCAAAGCGATCCGCCATGGAGATGAAGACGCGCTGAACAATCTGATTGAAATGGGCAACAGAGGAAATTCCGTTGCGCAATTTACGCTGGGTTTGATTTATGAAGAAGGCGAAGGAATGCCTCCGGATAATGAAGAGGCGGCAAAGTGGTACAGAAAAGCCGCGGAACAAGGCCACGAAACCGCCCTGAATAATCTGACCGCCATGTGTCATCGAGGAATTGTTGTTGCCCAGTTTTATCTGGGAGGGATGTTTCAGGACGGTCTGGGAGTAGAGCAGAACAATGAGGAAGCCCGAAAATGGTACGGCAAGGCGGCCGGACTGGGACACGCCACCGCGCAACTCAGGCTTAACAAAATGAAAGATAAAAAGTCCTGACTTCCACAAAGACATAAAACCGGGAATGAACAAATAGATATATTCTCCTCCCAATAATGTGATAATATAATGATTACTCGGAGCATATTAATTTCAATGGTTAATGTTTTACACACGGAATATGAGCTATGAATAAAAATGAAGAATCTTTAACGGACATGCTGGAAGCGGCCGAACGGGGAGACACCGATGCCCAGTTGGACCTGGCCTGGATGTATCAGGAAGGGAAAGGCGTGCCGCAGGATGATGCTGAAGCGATAAAGTGGTATCGCAAGGCGGCGCAGCAAAAGAATGCTTATGCGCTGACCATGATGGGAATCATTTACAAAGACGGAAAAGGCGTGCCGCAGGACTACTATAAAGCCGCGAAATGGTTTCTCAAAGCGGCGGAAAAGGGCCAGGCGGACGCTCAGTTAAACCTGGCCTGGATGTATCAGGAAGGGAAAGGCGTGCCACAGATCGATACCGAAGCGGCCAGATGGTATCGCGAATCGGCACAGCAGGGAAATCCCGACGCTCAATTATATCTGGGATGGATGTACCATAACGGTGAAGGTGTCACACAGGACTTTGCCGAAGCCGTGAAGTGGTATCGCAAGGCGGCTGAAAACGGCAATATGGAAGCTCAGGTCTGGCTCGCAGGCATCTATCGCGACGGCACATTCATTCCGAAGGATGATGCCGAAGCCGCAAAATGGTATCGCAGGGCGGCCGAACAAGGAGACTCGGAAGCCCAGAATATCATGGGCATGCTGTATATAGAAGGTAAAGGCGTTCCTCAGGATGAAAAAGAGGCCGCAAAATGGTATCGCAAGGCAGCCGAACAGGGCAACACCGATGCCCAGAGCGTGCTGGATATACTGGAAGTTCCGGAAGAAGAAGATGACGAAAGCGAATTGCCGCCTTCCCAACCCGTCTCACTCCAACACGCCGACGTTCAACAAGCCAATGGAAACATTGAAGAAGATCACCCTGATCAGAAAGATATGTCGGCGGCCGAGTGGTATCTCAACGCTGCGGAACAGGGACAGGCTTACGCGCAAGCTTTTCTGGGCATGATGTATAAGGAAGGTAACGGCGTTGAACAGAACGATGCCGAGGCGGTAAAATGGTTGCTGAAAGCGGCGGAGCAGGAAGACGCGACGGCTCACTTCAATTTGGGAATCATGTATCAGGAAGGAGAATGTGTTTCCAGAAACGATGCCGAGGCGGCGCATTGGTTTTTGAAAGCGGCGGCACAGGGAAATCCGGCCGCGCAATTCAACCTGGGCGTGATGTATCAGGACGGTCTGGGCGTCCCGCAGGATTATGCCGAAGCGGCGCAATGGTTTCTCAAGGCCGCCGAACAGGGAGATGTCAACGCCCAGAATATCATGGGCATGTTCTATAAGGCGGGCATCGGTGTCGATCAGAATGATGCCGAATCATTCAAATGGTATCTTCGGGCGGCCGAGCAAGGAGATGCGAACGCCCAATTTAATATGGGACTGACATATTACAACGGCCAAGGCGCCGAAAAAGACGATGCCGAAGCGGTCAAATGGTTCCTCAAGGCTGGCCGGCAGGGAAATGCGGATGCCCAGCACTGGATCGGCAGCATGTATAATAAAGGGAAAGGCGTGGAACAAAACGATGCCGAAGCGGTCAAGTGGTTTCACAAGGCAGCCTCACTCGGACAGGCGGGAGCACAGTTTAATCTGGGCATAATGTATCAGGACGGTCTGGGCGTCCCACAGGATTATGCCGAAGCGGCTCAATGGTTTCTCAAAGCGGCCGCACAGGGGATATCCAGCGCCCAATACAATCTGGGCGTTATGTATCAAAGGGGTGATGGGGTCGAACAGAATGATGCCGAAGCGCTGAAATGGTTCCTTGAGGCCGCGCAACAGGAAGACATGAAATCGCAGTTTAATCTGGCCTGGATGTATCAGCAGGGAGAAGGCGTTGAGCAGAATGACGCCGAGGCGGCCAAGTGGTATCTTAAAGCGGCCCAACAGGGAAATCCGACCGCGCAATTCAATCTGGGCGTGCTGTATCAGGACGGCCTGGGTGTCCCGCAGGATTATGTCGAAGCGGCTCAATGGTTCCTCAAAGCCGCCGAGCAGGAAGATACCAGGGCTCAAATGAATATCGCCATCCTGTATCAGGAAGGCACGGGTGTCGAACAGAATTTTCAGGAAGCCATTAAATGGTTTTCCAAAGCCGCCGAACAGGAGGACGTGGAGGCTCAGTATAATCTTGGCGTGAAATATTTCTATGGCGAAGGTGTCGAAAAAAATGTTGTCGAGGCCGTCAAATGGTTTTCCAAGGCCGCCGAACAGGGGCATGAAGACTCCCAGAACTGGCTCGGGGATTTATATCTGGACGGCATCTTTGTCGAACAGAACTCCACCGAAGCGATTAAATGGTTTCGCAAGGCCGCCGAACAGGGCAACGTCAAGGCTCGGAAAAAGCTGAAAGAGATGGAAACCAAACGCCGGGAATAGCCTAAACGTAAATTCTTTTTTTGATGCGGTACGCTTAAGCATACACTTCATACATCGGTTAAAGGAGGATTCACATGCTAACCTTACTGGGCGTGGTACTGAATTTGGGCATCGTCATCTA
Source organism: Smithella sp. (assembly GCA_030018675.1). Lineage (GTDB taxonomy): Bacteria > Desulfobacterota > Syntrophia > Syntrophales > Smithellaceae > Smithella. The sequence continues at coordinate 8,991 of JASEHT010000005.1, read as the reverse complement.
TCTCGGGGTTCAGCTATCGCAATGCATGGGTCCGGAACAAATCGAAGGTCTCCGAGCGGCGCAAAATCCCTTGATTCTGTCTTTTCTGGCTGTCCTCGGTCTCTTCATCAGTCTGAAAGGTTGACGGCGTGCGACAGCCGCTTTCAGCAAAGCCATTTTATACCGGCTGCGCCACGAAAAGCGGCTTATATTTTCTTGACATACAAAATCTTTCCTCATATATTATCAGCGCAACAATGGATATTGTTGATGCTTTCCGCTTTGCGTGATTGTTTTATTCAGCAATTCCGAATTGCGACCTTCATGTTACACGCGCCGCTTTCGAAATTGAATATTCACGAAAGAGGAAGTGTTTATCCATCGCCCATATTCTTGACAGTTTCGGTCATGCCGGTTATTTCGAGGCTTGACCTATTTAACGGAGGAGAATTAACATGCCGACATGCAAATCAATCATCCTGGCTGCCATCGCTATTCTGTTTTTTTCACTGAATGCGTTCGCGGAATCTGAGAGAATCAAAGAGCATACCGTCATCAAAGGGGATACGCTCTGGGATTTATCCGAAAGAGAACTGAAGGATCCTTACCTGTGGCCTAAGATTTGGGAAGAAAATAAATGGATAAGAAATCCTCACTGGATTTATCCGGGTCAGGTCATCAGGATTCCTGTCTATCTCATTCAGAAAGAGCGGCCCCGGGAAGAAGCGAAACCGATGCCCGTTCCCGGATTTCAGGAGCCGTTGGAAGACGATCTTCATCAGGAAGCCGTAACAAAAAAACGTCCGCTCATCGATAAAAGCCTCCTGACGGCAAGCGGATACATATCCGATATCATCCCCGGCGTCGGGAAAATCAGCAAGGATCCCTTCGGCAAAACACTCTTCGGCAACGATGATCTTGTTTACGTGGACATGGACTATCCTGTTAAAGCGGGTGACAAATTTTACGTCATCAACGTATCGGATCGTTTAAGACACCCGATCACAAGAGAAAGAATCGGTTATGTCATCACCATCAGCGGAATCCTGGAAATCGTGGAAGTCAGAAACGGCAACACGATGGCAAAAATCGTTCAATGTTTCAGGGAAATTGCCAAAGGCGACGGCCTCGATTCCTATTACGACATAGAAACCCCGATGACGACGGGACGGTTTCGCAGCCCGAATATCAACGGGATGATTATAGCCGCCAGCGATCAAGCGACGATGCTATCGATGCTGGATGTCATTTTCCTCGATAAAGGCTGCCAGGACGGAATTGAAGCCGGCGATGTATTCAAAACGCTGGCGGTCACGGATCGCGCGATACCGAACGGTATCATCCAGGTGATCAGTTGCAGAGATTTTACTTCAACCGCCATCGTCAAAAAAAGTTCTGCGGCTATTACGATCGGCAATATCTTCGCTCCTTTGGACAAATAATAAATTGGCATCCCGGCGATAATATCACCGGTTTTTCCGAACGGCTGTGTGAATGATAAATACTTACAGATAATCCTTGCACGGATTACTGCACACCCCACCAAAACAACAGAGGTGCTGAGATGAATTTAAACAATCCCGAAGCAACCCAGCAGGCGTTGAGCATTTTAAGAAGCGGCGACACATTCCAATGGTATGTCATTCCTCTTCTCGTGATTGTCTTATATATTTACGCCAATGAATATGAGAAAGGCAACTACCGCGTCATCGTCGGCGGACTGGCGCTCTACATGGTTCACTGGTTCGTCGAAATCGTCAACGCTCTGATTCAGTACTGCTCCGGACACGCCTTATGGACGGTTCCTTCCGGAACAGCCTTTGCAATCATGGTGGGGGTCGGTATCGAAATCAGCCTGATGTTCTCCATTGCCGGCCTGGTCGTCTGCAAAATAATGCCCAAAGATCCTTCGGCAAAAATCTTCGGCATGAATAACCGCCTTGTCTTTTCTATCGCCAATGCGGCATTAGCTTCTATTCTGGAAATCTTTCTGGTGAGGACGCCCACTTTCGTTTGGGTTTACCATTGGTGGGGATCCTTTCCGGTGTTCGTGACGGTCTATATCCCCTTCTTTGCCGCTGCATGCTATGTACACGACTGGAAACCCAAAGCGCAAATGCTTTTCATCGGTGCGCTTTTCGCCGTGAACGCCGTCGGCCTGATTGTTTTTGCCGGAATTTTAAAGTGGATCTGAAATTGTTTTGATAAAACCCGCGGGTCTCTTTTTATCGGCACACATGCCGTTTGTACAAGACGATTTGAACACACAACAAACCGTTAAACGATCATCCATGCGCTTGCTCACATTGAACCGCGACGCCGAATAACCCGGCTGAAATTCTTCCGCATAACCGCTTAAATTATTTTTATCTGCGACACCTCAAAAATATTTTCCACACCAACACTCTCTTATTGGATAAATTTGTATTTGAAATAATGTGGGGAATGACTTTGGGGCTTAATGCCTAAATCTGCTTAATTTTATTTTCTCTTAATGAATTCCAGCGCCCGTTGGGCAGCATACTTAACTTCCTTGGGATAAGAGGCAATTCCCAGAAAAGATTTCGATTCGGCAACTTCCGAAAGGGTTTTTATCGCCTCGGCGGAACCGATCGCTCCGAGCGCCTTGCAAATTTTTTCCTGTAAAGATATTTGATCATCCTTCGATAACGAAGTCTTTGCCTTGAGCATATCCTGTAAATCCGGCACCGCATCTGCGTATCGAATTTTACCGAGTATTTCAATGATATTCATCCGCAGTTCCGTATCCGCATCCGGGAGCGCCGATAGAAGCAAAGGCCCCCGCCTGCTCCCTCCGGTCTGGCTTATGCTCTTGAATGCTTCCATGCGCACCCGTCTTTCCTTATGCAACAGCAGTGGCACGAGAACATCGGCGGTGTTTTCGTCACCGATACGACCGAGCAAATAGGCCATGTTGCGTAAATAATACCAGGGAGCGTAATTATTAATGCTTGACTTGATGGCCGGCATGGCTGCCTGTCCCATCTCTTGAATGATATGAAGAATACCTATTCGCACTTTGCTGTCATTGGCGTTCTGAAGAACCGTGAGCAATTTATTGATGATTACATTTCCGAATCCGGAAAATACCTGACCGGCCTGAAATTTTTTATTCTTATCATTGCCGTTGATTTCTTTGAATAGGATGTTGATGTTGTTATCCGTTGCCAGATTGCGGAGTACCTCCAAAGAAAACTCCCGTATTTTATCACCTTTTTTCAGCACACCACTGCTGATTTTTCCAAAAACACCGACCAGCGGAACCGCCTCGGCAAAATATCTGTTGCTGATAAAATGCTTAATAAGCGCTTGCAAGCGCAGACAAATTTCTTTGTATTCGGGCGTCAAGGCGGTCTGCGTCTCCAACCACTCCGCCGTTTTGGCTGACAATCTGTTCATCATATCCACCTGCTCGGGTGAAGGAATAGCTTCGATGGCTCCATCCAACGCATTCAGACGGGTGAATACTTTTTCCATCATCGCAAGATCTTCATAAAGCTGATTTTTCCCGTCTTGAGATTCAGAAACAGGCACCTGCTCCTGAATCTCTTCGTGAATCTCTTGCTGAATCTGTTCCCGTTCGGGATCCTGAGGAAGTGGCTGAACGGGTTCATCAATCTCACTTTTCAACTGTAGCGGTTCATCAATGCGCGCATCGACTTTTCTTTCTGACGCCAGCGGCTCAGGAGTTTGCTCATTGACTAAAGGTAATTTCTCGTAGGACGGTGGCTTATCCTCATCGACAATTTCCGGAGGTTGATCTGTTTTCAATTCCTCAACGAGTTCATGAATTGCCGGTTCTTCGTATGCCGGCTGTGGATTTTTTGCGGGGAGATTTATCAAAATGCTCCATTCTTCTCGTTGCAAGTTTTTATCGAAGGAGATGGTCGTCATATCGAGGGCAAGAATCACATCCAGTAGATCTGAAAATGAAATTGCGCCATCTTCATTAGAAACGGCAAAATTTTCCCCTGAAAGAAGTTCTTTTTCCAGTTGAGCAAACGCGGCAGGAGAGTTTTGACGCAATGTTTCCAGAAGGTGAAGACAGATCATTTCGATGGAATATATAATGGTGTGGTTGACGGGCCGAACAAGTTTTGCAGCTTTATGCAGATGAACAAGGATGTTAATCGCTTTCAACTGTTGAGGTGTGTCTGCCATTAATGAACTCCCGATAAAAATGCGGTTCGCTTTAGGGTCATACTTAACTTAACTTAAAACATCCGGAATTCCCATGCACGTTCGATAATATTTTGATTGATCATAACATTTTCACGTATTTAATACAATACATCGAATAACTCTCCGACGAGCAACCGGCTTGATGGCCATGACCAGGCGTTTCCCGCTCTTCCTTTAAAAACTTTTTATCCAGCTTTTCAAGTATGCCTTGGCGGAAAGTGAAGATTATGATAAGCACCTGCGTGGAGAAATATTGTTTATGAAAATATGTCGTAAGTGCCGGGAAGAGTTTACCGATAGAATAAACAAATGCCCTTACTGCGGCGGATCTGTCGAATCAGTACCGAAGCGCGGGCAGGAAATTCCCGATGATACCAATCAAAGTGACCGGAGCGATCTTCCACCATCGGGAAAAAAGAAAAGCTACCGGATACCGGTTGTAGCCGTTGTTATCTTAGTCGCCTTATCTTTATTGGTAATTTCACAAATCAGAAAATCCGACCAACGCGAAAAAAAAATAGTAGAAATACAAGCACCGGCAATGCACACGCCCGAGGCTCCGGAGTATCTGGATACCTCCGCGAAGGAAATTGAACGGGTGACGGAAAAAACGCTCAGCCCTGTCGCGGCAACGAAAGAGGCCGTTAACTTGCTCCAAAAGGCTTTTGATCTCTGCGATAAGGGAAGGTGTTCGGACACGGAGCAGGTCATCGAATATTTGGACGAAGCCATCCGGCTGAAACCCGATCTGGCTGAAGCCTACAACAACAGGGGAAATGCTTACGGCGACATGAAAGACTATCAGCGGGCCCTTGAGGATTATGACGAAGCCATTCGTCTGAAGCCCGATTATGCACATTCTTACTACAACCGCGGCCTTACTTACTACGAGATGGGAAATCATCTTCAGGCGATTGAAGATTTTAATGAAATCATCCGTTTGACACCTGAAGCCGTCAACGCTTACCACAACCGTGGTGTCTCTTATTTTGCCAACGGCAACAAAGAATTCGGCTGCAGTGACGCCCAAAAGGCGTGTGAACTGGGAAACTGTAAATTACTGGAAAAAGCCAGACAAAAGAAAGACTGTCCCTGATTTCAAAAGCGGCAAACCGTTGCGGCCCTCCCCTGTCCCGGTTTCGAGAAATATCCTTTGGGCCACACCCTAGTTTTTCATCATTAAATTCCATTGACTTGAAAAAAGCTTTCAATATACTTCAACAACCCTTGGAATAAAACGTAAAGCATTTTAGTGGTGTCGATCAGGATATTTTCCGCGAGTCGGGGGAAATATTTCGGGCGAATAAAAAATATTTAAGGAGGCTTCGAATGTTCAAAAGATTTGTCTTAGCATGGGTATGTGTTTTTATTTTAGTTTCTTTGGCACAGGCGAAAACGATCGGCGGCGTGGAAATGGAGGAGACCTTTAAGATGGGAAACACCGACCTGATACTCAACGGCGCCGGCATCCGGGAGAAATTCTTCACCAACATTTACGTTGCGGGTCTTTACCTTACGGGAAAAAGCAGCGATTACAAAAAAATCATGAACGAAGACGAATCCATGGCGATCAGAATCAAGATCACGTCGAGGCTCATTACGGCGGATAGATTCAAAGAAGCCTGCGAGGAAGGATTTGAACGAACAACAAACGCGAACACCGCTCCGTTAAGGCCGAAAATAAACCTCGCTTACACGGCTTTCGCGCAGAAATTCAGCGTCGGCGATATTTATGATCTGGTTTATATCAAAGGCACGGGCACCAATTTCTATAAAAACGGCAAGTTGATCACCACCGTGGAAGGCCTGGATTTCAAAGCCGCCCTGTTCGGCATCTGGATTATCGACAAGCCCGCCCACAAAAACGAAAAGCTGCGCACCGGCATGCTCGGCATGTAATCTGAAGATAAAAAAGTCGGTGTCTGATGATTGAATCAAGCGCCGGCTTTTTTATTTCGGCAACACATCCTTAAAACCAATCACATTTTATCCCCTTTCACCGTCATAAATATTTTTTGACAGAAGAATTTGCCCCGTGTTACAAATAACTCGTGAATAGCGACGAACTTGCCTCCGCAAAAATTAATCCATCGGAACCTTTACAAGCAAAACGTCATAGCGCGCCGGAAACAGCAAGGCCGCTGCCTGAACGTCTGCGGGTTTGGTGGACGGCGTTTCGCTATCATTTCGTCCCGGCCAGTTTTCTCCCGGCCATTCTGGGTGGCGTTGCGGCCTGGGCGCATACCGGCATTCTGAATCCCTGGTTTTTCTTTCTCGCCGTAACGGGGGTCATGCTCAACCACATCGCCCTGAACATGACCGACGACTATTTCGACTATCACGCCGCCGTCGACCGGAGAGATGAACAAGCAAAAAATCCCTACGCGGGCGGCAGCGGCACTCTGACTTCCGGCAAAATTCAGCACCGCCATATGCGGTTCGTTTTTACAACATTTTATGCGCTGACCATTCTTATCGGCCTGTATTTGTGCATCGTTCAAACCTGGTGGGTGCTTGCTTTCGGCGTTTTCGGCATGGCAAGTTCCTATTTTTACACGGCGCCGCCAGTACGTTACGGCTACCTCGGTTTCGGGGAGATTTCGCAACTGATCAATTTCAGTTTCACCATCGGCATGGGCGCCTACGTGCTGCAGGCGGTTTCTTTTTCGCGGGAAGCGTTGGTGGTGTTGTTGCCGCTGGGGTTGATGATGTTTGCCATGATCATCATCAATGAAATACCGGACAGGCAAAACGACGCGGCGGCGGGCAAAAACACGCTGGTCGTGAAATACGGGGCAAAAAATGCGGTATGGCTTTATGTGCTGGCCATGACCGTCGCCTATTCCCTGATGGCGTTTGCGCCCCTGCTGGAGTTCGCCAGTTACTGGATTTATCCGGCCCTTCTGACCCTGCCCTGGGCAATCCGATCATCCGTCATTCTGAGAAAATATTTCCATGAGCCGTCCCGTTTGATACCGGCTCATCTGCTGACCATCCGCATCCATAATCTGACGGGAATTTTGTTGATTGCCGCCTATCTGATTCAGGGGCTGCAAAATCATCGGGACATTCAACCGGCTTTATTTTCGGCGTTTATTCTGGCGGCGTTTTATATTCCGGCCGCCTTCACCGTGTTTTTCAGAAATCATGAAAAAAAACGGCGGCGACCCTGACGAAAAAGGGCGACACCGGCGTTTGAATGTTGTACAATGCGCGAACCTGACGCGAGGAGGACAAGAGTATGGAGTTCGACCGGGAAAGCTTATCGAAAAACGACGGCAAGGAAGGCCGCAAGGCATTTGTTGCCGTTGACGGAAAAGTCTATGACGTGACGGGCAATCGGTTATGGAAAAACGGCGTGCATATGAACCGTCATCCGGCGGGCGTCGATCTGACCGAAGCCATTGCCGCCTCGCCGCACGGCAGAGACGTCCTGGCCAAAATTCAGGAAACAGGAGCGCTGGCCGCGGAAAACGAAGACAAGCCTCCGTTTCTTCCGGAATGGCTGATCCGCTTTATGGACGCCTACCCCTTTTTCAAACGGCACCCCCACCCCATGGTCGTCCATTTTCCCATGGCCATCTTCATCATCGCGCCGCTGTTTCTGGCCTGGTATTATCTGATCAGTCCGGCACAGGGACTGCTTGACGCCGTCTTCTACCTCTATATCCTGGGAACGCTTTCTTTGCCCGCGGCCATCATCACGGGGATTCTCGCCTGGCTCGTTAATTATTCCGGCAAGCCGAATCCGCTTATCGTGCGGAAAACGATCTTTTCCATTTTGCTCTTGAATGCCGATATCGTCATCATAGCGGCTCTTTTCGTCAAACCCGGAATTCTGCAAAATCCTTCGGGTTGGGAAATGATTGTACCGGCGCTGATATTCTTGTCTCTGCCGATTGTGTCGCTCATCGGAGAACACGGCGGCAAACTTGTTTTTCCCGTGCTGAAAAGCAAGTAATCGAAATGTTTCATGGAGGATTTGTATTCGATGATTGATGAACGCCTGCTGGAAATTCGCAGCTTTGAGGGAACGGGTTTTCAGCCGCTGATTGATTACGATAAATGGCGGGTCGCCATGCTGCGTTCCTCTGAAGAACTGCTGCCCGAACGCCTTTTCGCCATGCAGCGGCACAATGAAACGGATGAAGTTTTCGTACTGCTGGAAGGCCGCTGTATCCTTTTTCTCGGTGATCGAAAGGACACCATCCCCTCGATAACCGCCGTGGACATGGTGCCGCGCAAACTCTACAACGTCAGGCGCGGGGTGTGGCACAACCACACGCTGAGCCGTGACGCCTCCGTGCTGGTGGTGGAAAACAGCGACACGACCGTTCAGAATTCACCGAGGATGCTGCTTAACGATACCCAGCGCAGCCGCATTGTGGAGATCACGCGCGAACTCTGGCAAGAGTAAGTCTTTTACCCACCTATTTAGGATCACCCGATAGGGTAAAATATTTGTCTGTGAGTCCCGCGAAGACGGCGATTCTGGATTCTTTTTATTTTTTCTAATTCCATAATTTTTACTTGACAAAAAAATAAAAGAATATATAGCTTTCATAAATCAAATTGTACGTTGTCTCCTGCTCGCCTGTACGTTTACTGTCACATCAAGATCCATATTCAATGCCAAGACTCTATTTGGTATGGGTCGTTTTTTGCTTAAAAACAACCATTATTATTTTTAGCGGTGTATGAAGAAACTTTTAGTTTTATCAGTAAGTTGTATATTCCGACGGGGAAAAAGAAATGTGGCAAAATGCTGTTTTTTCAAACGTATAAATTTTATTCTATTGTACCAAGGTA
>JASEHT010000059.1 GCA_030018675.1 Smithella sp. | reverse complement strand
GGAGTTACTACGGCTACGTTGCAGATGATGTAGCTAAGGTAGAGCCAAGGCTTGCAACCTATGGGGAAAAAGAAGAAGGTATTCCAGACACATCAAAGGTTGAAGGGTTTAGCTATGGCAGGGTAGCAGCTTTACTCCATGTTATTGTTAAGGATAACAGGCGCAGAATCGAAGAGCTAGAGGCAATGCTAAAGAAAGGAGGCTCTCAGGATGTCAATTAATCAACCAGCACAGGTTAACCCGCAAGCAGTGATACAGATACTATCAAGCCGTGTGGCAGCTCTGACAACGGAGAACGCTATGCTCCAGGCCAGGAATGCAGACTTGGAAAACGAGATTCAGCAGTTACGCGCACAGCTTGGAGGTGGTGCGGTTGACTGATGATGTAAAAGTGGTGCTTGCGAAACTCCAGGCGGAGGATAGGAGGCTGGAGCAGATGATTGTGGAGGACAGGATTACGAGCAAAGAAATCATTGCTACGTTATTCCGCAAAATCGACGGCCTCTGTGATGAGCTGAAAAAGATGGGAGAGCGCCACCAGAAAGAGCTTATTGCTATCAGGCAAGACCAGGCGGATAAGCCGTCATGGTCGGTGGCGATTGTGATTACTGTGCTGTGCTCCATTGTGGCCGGTCTCGGTGTGGCATTTTTAAAAGGAGGAATGTAGTCATGGAATTTTTGCAGGAAATGAGCGTGTGGAGCGCATTGTTGGTAGTCGTCAGCCTGATTATCGTCAATGCGCTCTTTGGCGGCCTGAAAGCCATGAAGCGCAAATCAGAGACCTTTGACCTTAGAAAGCTGCCGGAGTTTGTGGCCACGGATATTCTGCCCTATATAGGCGGGATGTTTATTTTAGCACTGATGGCAGAGATGGTCGGCAGGCCGTATGTAGAACTGTTTTATGTTGTTGCGGTCTTAGTCGGCGTGGCGTATTCGGCAAAGATAAACGATAAAGCTTTTTTGTTATTTGGGCTTAAAAACGATTAAAGGAGATGTAAGCAATGACAGGCAAATACGTTGCCTTTTGTGTCGTGTGTGACAAAGAGGTATGGTTTGACGGTGCAGCCGAACTCCAAAAGCGGTACGCTGAGGGCAAAACAGGCGAGTTTCACTGTGATGAGCACTTAGCGGATGAGGAGGCGGTAAGCGATGCTTAGGCTATGGCAGGATGCAGGACATGGTGGAAGTGATCCGGGCGCAACAGGTAACGGTCTGCGCGAAAAAGATGTAAACCTTGCCATTCAGCAGAAGGTGACCGCACGCCTCAAGGGCTACAATGTGGAGCTGGGGCAATCCAGAACAGGTGACGCTACGCTGAGCCTGACAGCACGCACCAACGCGGCAAACGCATGGCAGAAAGGCACAGGTAATCACCTATTCCTGTCTTACCATGCAAACGGCTTTACTGACCCGACAGCAAACGGCTATGAGGACTTTGTTCATACGACTCCTGCTGCGGCAAGCGTTAAGGCCCAGGATGCAATTCATCGGCGCGTCGCTGCTGTGTTCACCAAGCATGGGCGGCGAAATCGGGGGAAGAAGCGTGCAAACTTCCATGTGCTGCGTGAGACAAAGTTTCCGGCCGTACTGCTTGAAGTTGGCTTTGTCACCAATCCCCAGGACGCAGCACTCTTAAAGCAAGATTCCTTCCTTGATGAAGTGGCGGCGGCGATTGTGCAGGGACTTGTGGATATGTACGGCATCAAGAAAGCGGCGACTGCTACACCTGCACCCACTCCGTCAAGCGGCACCCACACCATTGCCAGCGGTGACACCTTCTGGAGTCTGTCCCGGCGGTATGGCGTGACCGTTGATGACATCAGGCGGGCGAATCCCGGCGTTGATGCAGCAAGGCTGCAGATTGGGCAGGAAGTAAGGATACCGCTCAAAGACGGCACGCCACCGCCGAAAGCTGCCCCTGCGCCGAAACCGGCACCTAAACCCAAGCCCGCCCCGACAATCCGCGCTGGTTCCAGGGTGAAGGTTAAGCAGGGGGCCCGGGACTTTAACGGCAACAGGCTGGCCAGTTTCGTTTATGGCATGACTTACAGCGCTCTCCAGATCAGCGGCGACCGGGTTGTGATCGGCCTGAGCAGCGGGCAAATTACAGCTGCGGTGCACCGGAATAATCTGATTCTAGTTTAAGCGGGATAGCGATGGCACGGGTACCCATAGCTGCCCGGTAAGACCATCGCCGCGACCCCGCTTTAAAGAACTGCGCCTAGTAACGTCATTACACACACGGTAGGAATTAGCTGCAGAAAAAGCGGCACACACAATCACAAAAAATAAGCTTGCTAAACTGCAAGATAATATCAATGAAAAAATCGAGTAATTGAAAATGAAATTCCTTTAAAACAGTATTGTGGCCCTAATTATCTAACCCCATAACCGGGGTTATTTTTTTTGCAATGTGCATTTTTGCACACACTGAAACCCCTTTAAACATCGGCACTTTTTGCCCCAATATCCCAAAAATCCGAGGCGCACAGATGCCCTGTAACGGCTTTTCAGCAAGGGGGCAAGGTGTTTGTACCTGTGGGTTTTGGGCGTAATAAACTGTTAATAAATTTATGTGTCTAAGATTTGGGATGGATGCTATTCTACATACTGCATGGTTCCCGGTTGCCAAGTTAATCGCCGTTCCTGTGGGGCTGTATTTGTTATGGAAAGCCAAAGAGAGAGTGCCGCGCGTAAAATATTATGCGTCTGTTCCTTTTTTGGCTTACAGCGCGCTGATGGCGTACCATCTATATTTGTTTTTCACCGGCTATGGCGCATAAAGTTCTTGGGAAGTTCTTGGGAACCCTACGAAAATTACCGAAAATTCACAGTTGTGAACGTGATTCAAAAGCCTAAAAAGTACCGTATTTATTGACTTAACGCAAGTTAACAGAAGTGAACAGATGTATGAGTGCTTGACTGGGGGTCAAGAGGTCGCAGATTCAAATTCTGTCGCCCCGACCATATATAAACGTAGTAACGGCAGGGGTTTTCACTCCCTGCCGTTTTTGTGTTTTTATGCTATTTTAGCCAAAGTTCCGGGGAAGTTCCTGAGAAATTCCCTACATCAAATCATCGGAATATTTTGCTACCTCTTTTTGCAGGCGCGGGACAACGTGGGAATATGTATCTAGTGTAATTCTGATGGAGCCATGCCCGAGCCTTTCGCTGACTACTTTCGGATGAACCCCTTCTTCTAACAGGTGGGTGGCATAGGTGTGGCGAAGGCAATGTATAGTCAACTCCGGCAAATGATTTTCTTCTTTTTGCGATTTATTGTATTTAGCTATGGCGCGAATCAAGCATCGGTCTATTGTCCGGGGTATGACGTGCTTGCCTGTTGATGCGGTAAAAATCAGATCGCTTTTCTTTTTGCCGGGCTTGTCCTCGTTTTCTTCATCGTCAATAGTGAGTGCAAGATATTCTGCGCTTTGCTTTTTGCGATGCTCTTTTAATTTTGCCAGCAGACCGCCTGTGACGTCCAGTGTGCGCTCCCGGTTCTCTGTCTTAGCGGATGCCTGCACAATTGGCCCGGCGTTCGTGTTGACGATTGTCTGCCGTATAGAGAGGGTATTCTTCTCCCAGTTAATATCTGACCACCGCAGGCCGAGAATTTCACCGCGAGCCATGCCCGTTGATAATGCTATCAAATAAAACAAATGATACCTGTCCTTTTCCGTGGCGGTGAGAAACCTTTTCGCCTGTTCCCATTCCCAGTATTTTATCTGTGGCTTTTCCTGCCGTGGCGGGTCAACCAATTCCGCAACATTGCGGGAAACAATTTCATCCTGCACAGCATGTCCAAGGGCAAGGAGCATAATAGTGTGGATATACTTAACCGACCGGGCAGAAAGCCCGCCTGCTTTTCCGTCTGCTCTGCCGCTTATGAGTTTCTTAGCGTAGAGTTTCCGCAGGTGAGAAGGGCGTAGGTTAGGCACGGTGGTGCTACCTATCTCCGGCACGATGTGGTGCGTGATAAAGCTAAGATAGCTCTCGTATGTGGTAGGTTTGATGCTGAATTTGTACCCCTCTATCCAATCCGGCAAATAGTCTTTTAGTAGTAGGTGAGTAGGGGCGATGTATGTGCCTTGCCGATGGTCATTCATTATTTTGTCGCGCAATCCTTTAGCTTCTGACGCTTTCGCGGGTCTGTCCAATCCTAATTCTTTTCTGACACTAATCGACTTTGTAACGCGCTCCCCATTTTCGTAGGATTCGAGAGCAATGTAATAGTTATCCTTCTTTTTGACCACTCTTGCGTTCACATCATCACCCCTGTTTTATGATTTACTCCCCACCGTTCGCTAATTTTCTCAGTTAGCAATTTTTTTTAAACGTCTTGCAGTTGAATCTCCCATGATGTAATCTGAATCTTCGTTGAATACATCTCTCATTTTTGCGAGCATGGTTATTCCCGGCTCACGTTCCGCTTTTTCGTAGTAGTGTATCAGGCTTTTTGATGTGTCTAAGCGGTTAGCCAATTCCTGCATTGTCCACCCATTTTCTACGCGCATTGATTTTAACCGTTGCGCAAAAATGAGCAGTCTTGGATCCGTGTTGGTTTTCATTTTTGCACCCCCCATCTTTTTCGTGTATAATCCCCAGTGTTATTGCAATTATACACTATTGTGAACAAAAAAAGAATAGAAATATGAAAAATAATTCATTTTTTATATTGACAAGATATTACACTATGTGCTAAAGTTGGCATAAGGTTAACAATTGTGAACACATTCGGAGGTGGAATAATGACAACTTTTCCAGAATTAAGAGCACTCATGGCGAAACACGGAATGAACCTTGACAAGATGGCGCAGGTTATCGACACAACTTATGTTACCTTTAGCAAGAAGCTAAACGGGAACAGCGATTTTACTTACAGCGACATGCTGAAAATCAAGGATTTCTTTGTGGCGAAGGGGGAGAAAGTAACAGTAGAACATATTTTTTTTGCATGGGGGTTCACTATTGTGAACAAAAAGAAGGCGGCTGGATGTGAATCCTGTGGTTAATCGCAGAGCTAATCTGCCGCTTTTTCTCACCGCCGAACAGGTAGCTGAATTGTTGGGAATACCTTTGCGGACAGTTTACGAGAAGATACGGCAAGGTAAATTGCCAATCAGCCCACACGGTAAGCCCTACAGGATTGACAGGGACGCAATGTTTAGGATGGCGAGGGGGAAAGAAGCATGAACAGTCTACAAGTTTTCCAAAACAGTGACTTCGGGCAAGTCCGGGTAGTAACCCAAAACGGTGAACCGTGGTTTGTAGCGATGGACGCTTGCGAGATTCTTGAACTGACAAACACCAGTATTGCCATCGGCAGGCTTGATGATGACGAGGTGACTAAGTTGAACTTAGGCGGCTTGGCCGGAGAGGTAAACGCCGTCAACGAATCCGGCCTGTACTCTCTGATCCTTGGCAGCCGCAAACCAGAGGCCCGCAGATTCAAAAAGTGGGTCACATCAGAAGTCCTGCCCACCATCCGCAAAACAGGCATGTATGGCATACCGCAAACCCTACCAGAAGCCCTACGCCTTGCCGCAGACCTAGCGGAAGAAAATCAAAGACTTCTACCCAAAGCCAAAGCCCATGACCACTTCTTAGCCGCCACAAACGCACAGACCATGAACGTTGCCGCTAAGAGTCTTGGCATCGGCAGGAACAAACTGTTTGAATTTCTCCGGGCGCGGAAGCTGCTCATGCGGAACAACATCCCATATCAGGAATACTTGGGGCGCGGATATTTTGAGGTTATCGAAAAGACCATCGACATGGGAACAGGGGTGATAAATAAGCCGCAAACATTGGTGACAGCGAAGGGGATTGACTACATAGGGCGGTTGTTGAAGGATGGTGAGCAAGTTGGTTAGCTGGCTATGCCCATTCTGCCGCCAGCGCATGTATAGCTCATACGACAAGCGCGGGCAGAAAATGGTGGAGTGTATTTACTGCAATGAGGAGTTTGATAATCCGTATTGGAGGGAGAGGGATGAGGGAAAAGCTGATTCTGCTGCTGGTGCTGTATCTGATGAGTGAGGGGGTGAGGGGATGAAAGCAATTGACGAAACCGGGAATAGGTACGGGCGGCTGGTCGTGGTTGGGCGGGTAGAGAGCGACCACAAGGGACAAGCAATGTGGGAGTGCGAATGTGAGTGCGGCAGCAGCCACATAGCGCGCGGAGCATTGTTGAGAAACGGCACTGTGCGTAGCTGTGGGTGCTTAGCAAAAGACACCCCTCCCGGCAACGCAACACACATGATGTCGCGCCCAGGGAAAAAGCACAACCGGCTTTACCGTATATGGACAGGGATGAAAACGCGATGCTCCAACAATAACGATCCCTCATATCCGAATTATGGTGGCAGAGGAATATCGGTCTGTGATGAATGGCAGGAATTTCAGCCCTTTATGGAGTGGGCACTAAAGAATGGATACAAAAAAGATTTAACGATCGACCGTAAAAACAATGACGGCCATTATGAGCCCGAAAATTGCAGATTTATTACACTCGGAGAAAACCAGCGAAACAAGACCACTAACCATCGAATCACATACAGAGGGGAAACGAAAATACTCGAGGAATGGGCAAAGACCCTCGGAGTAAACAGCAGAACGCTGCAGATGCGACTTTCAAGAGGTTGGCGCGTAGAGGACGCATTTACCCGGCCTGTTCGTGGCGCTGGAGAGAGGATGACGCGCAGATTGGTCAGTGTCTAAACAATCACCTGTGCCCGTACCTGTGGTGGGGAAGGTTGCGGGATTGTGTGGGCGGGATGGCTGAGTTTGGGGGCGGAATGAATCATACGGTGAGTAGGGCGTGAGAGCCGTCAGTATAAATGCAAGCTAATCCGGTTTAGATTATCGCCGCCCCTTATTAATTACCGGGGAGAGGATAAAGTGAAACTTTTAAGATTGACCCTACAAAATTTCAAGGGAATTAAGTCCCTGACAATCGAGCCGCAAGGCAATAACGTCCGGATTTGGGGAGAAAACGGGACAGGCAAGACAACCATAGCAGACTCCATCAACTGGCTACTATTCGGCAAGGATTCCGGCAATAAAAAGGACTTCGACATCAAAACCCTCACGCCGGACGGCCAGCCAATCCACAACCTGGAGCACAGCGTAGAGGCCGAGTTTCTGCACAACGGCAAGCCGCTGCTGCTCAAAAAAGTTTTCAAGGAAAAATGGACACGAAAGCGCGGCACGGCCACGGATGAATTCACAGGCCACACAACAGACCACTTCATCCACGGCGTACCGGTCAGCGCACGCGAATACGCCGACAAAATCGCCTCTATCTGCGACGAAGAAACCTTTAAACTCCTGACCAGTCCGACCTACTTTAACACCGAATTGCACTGGCAGAAACGGCGGGAAGTGCTCCTGCAGGTGTGCGGTGATGTGTCCGACGCGGATGTAATTGCATCGAGCAAAGAACTTGCAGAGCTGCCGAAAATCTTGGGCGACCACTCCATGGATGAGCTGCGGAAAATTATCAAAGTTCAAAAGACCGCCATTAACAAGGAGCTTGAAAAGATACCCGTGCGGATTGATGAAGCGGAGCGCGGATTGCCGGATGTGGTTGGGCTGGACAAAAAGAAGCTGGATGCTCAGCTGAAAGACCTGACCGCCAAGCTTGAAGCCAAGCAAGCCGAAATCAGCCGCATAAAGAACGGTCAGGAGTTGGCGGAGAAGCGCAAGGCCCTGCGCGAGATTGAGGCTGAACTGCTTGATTTGCGCACGAAGCACCGGGCCAAGGCGGATGAGCTGGCGGCCGGGA
This sequence comes from Smithella sp., assembly GCA_030018675.1. Taxonomy (GTDB): domain Bacteria; phylum Desulfobacterota; class Syntrophia; order Syntrophales; family Smithellaceae; genus Smithella. Next base: position 3,760 of record JASEHT010000059.1, on the reverse strand, counting down.
AGCGGGCCGAGAAGGATAAAGCGGCCGAGTCTGAGTCTAAAATCCGAGGCGAAATCGGCACGGCGAAGCGGACTATTGCCAATAACAAAGAGGCAATTGATGAAGCCGAGAAAGCCGCGGCCAGCCTCCGGGCAGAGTGGCATGAGGTAAACGACAAAGCCTTTGAGTTTGAGCAGAACGAAAACTGCCCTGCGTGTAAGCGGCCACTGCCGGAAGAAGAATTGGCCCAGGCCAGAGAAGAAGCCGAAGCCGATTTTAAGCTCCGCAAGGCCAAGAAGCTGGAAGAAATCACGACGGATGGCAGGAAGAGAAAGGCCTACATTGAGATGCTGCTGGACAAGAACAAGCAGCTGTCAAGCGACGTGAAGGAATTTGAGATAATGCTTGGCATCGCACGGACAGACCAGGAGCGACTGCAGGGAGAAATTGCGCAGATGATGGTCGCTGCCGGTGATCCAAACGAAACATCAGAGTACACGGCCTTGCAGGACAAGTTCCACCAGGTTCAGTCCGACATCGACGTGATTTCCCTCGGCGACCGCGAAATGCTGACCGTGGCCATGGAGCAAGAAGCCGACATCAAAGAGCAGCTTGCGGCCGTGGAAGCCGACCTGAAGAAGTTTGACGACCGGAAGAAGGGCGAGGCCCGCATCAAGGAGCTTGCCGCCGAAGAGAAGCGCCTGGCCGCTGAGTATGAGCAGTTGGAGAAAGACTCCCACCTAATGGAGCAGTTTGAGCGGGCCCAGGCGGAGCTTATCGAGAGCAAGGTTAATGGCCGATTCAAGCACGCCACTTTCCGACTGTTCACGCAGAACATAAACGGCAGCATTGAGCCGTGCTGCGACACCCTGTATAACGGCGTGCCCTATAACTCCGGCTTAAACAAAGGGCATCAGGGCATTGTCGGGCTGGACATCATTGCAACGCTGTGCGAGCATTACGGATTCTGGCCGCCTATCATTTATGACAATGCGGAGAGTGTGACCAGGTTGCCGGAAATGCAGAATCAGATGATTTGCCTTTATGTGAGTGAGAAGGACAAGCAGTTGCGGGTGAAAATCGGCGACGACGACGAAGAGCCCGGCTGGCGCGAAGAGGTTGAGAAAATAACAAATACATTGTTTGGGGAGGAAGCATAAATGAGTAAAAACGCAGTGGCATTAAAGTCGGAAATTTCGGATGTTGTGGCAAAAAAGGTAAGGCAATTCCAGCAGAGCGGTGAGCTTCACCTGCCGGCAAACTACAGCCCGGAGAACGCAATGAAAAGCGCCTGGCTGATCCTGCAGAGCACGCAGGACAGGGACAAAAACCCGGTTCTCTCGACCTGCACCAAGGAAAGCATCATGAATTCCCTACTGGACATGGTTGTACAAGGCCTGAACCCGGCAAAGAAGCAGTGTTACTTCATCGCATACGGCAAAGAGCTGGCCTGTCAGCGGTCCTACTTCGGGACCATGGCCCTGGCGAAGCAGGTTGACGATTCTATTGCCGACATCATTGCCGAGGTTGTTTATGAGGGCGATACATTCAAGTACGGCATAAACCGCGGCAAAAAAGAAATCACCGAACACACCCAGGCGCTGGAGAACGTGAACAGCAAGAAGATTAAGGCCGCCTACTGCCTGATCATCAACACCGACGGGGAAGTCATCAAAACCGATATCATGACCATGGATGAGATCAAAAAGGCCTGGTCGCAGTCGCAGATGAAGCCGATTGGCGAAAACGGGCAGATTAAGGCCGGGAGCACACACGATAAGTTTACCGCCGACATGGCCAAAAAGACCGTAATTAACCGGGCATGCAAGGCGATTATCAACTCCAGCAGCGACAGCCATCTGCTAAGGGTCAGCGCCAACAGGTCGGACGAGATTCGGGCGGAGGTTGAGGTGGCGGAAGAGATTGAGGAAAACGCCAACACCACACCGATAGATATTGTCGAGGCTGAGTATGAGGATTTGCCGGCGGATGAGCCGGAGCAGGAGGAAGGCCAGCAGCAGGCGATGGATGGGCCGGACTTCTAAAGGCAACCAAAAGCCGGGGCGGTCGCTTGGCTGCCCCGGCGGAATGGGGTACGATATGGAATTTAAGTCTTACGCCAGCAGCTCTAAAGGCAACCTGCATACCCTCAGCGATGGCCGGGAAACAATCCTCATCGAGTGCGGCCTGTCAATTAAGGAGATTAAAAAGGCGCTGGGGTTTGGGTTGTCAGGGATATCCTTCTGCCTACTAACCCACGGCCACGCTGATCACTCCAAAGCCGCCAAGGACATCATGAAAGCCGGGATAGATATTTACACGTCACAGGGCACCATCGACGCCCTGGGCCTGCACGGCCACCGCGCACATGCAATCCAAGCAGGAGTGCAATTCACATCAGGAAACTGGATTGTGCTGCCGGTAGAGGCACAGCATGATGCTCCGGAACCACTGGCTTTTCTGATTTACAATAGGCGGACCAGGGAACGGATGTTATTCGCAACGGACACATTTTACTTGAAGAACATTTTTGCTGGATTGAACATTATCGCCGTCGAGTGTAATTACGCAGCGGATATCCTGGCCGAGAATGTGGCGGCCGGCCGCATACCGGCGGAATTAAAAAAGCGCCTGATGCGCTCACATTTTGAACTGTCGAACGTGAAGAAATTTTTGCAGGCTAATGATTTGGGCCGGGTTAAGGCGGTGCATTTATTGCATTTGAGCGAAGGAAATTCCAACGCAGAAAGATTCAAGCGTGAAGTGCAGAGCATCGTAGGCAAGCCCGTCTACGTTGCCGCAGAAAGGAGCTAACTATGGCCGCCAGAATACACCCGAACCTGGTCGAAATGGACATATCCCGGGAAGTGAAAAACGGGCTTCGCATGGCAGGCTTCGACCTAAACAACGTAACCGCCGACCGACCACTCCCGCCAGACGGCCTGAAAATCATGGCGGAGCTGTGGAGCCACGGCGCGACGGTGCCGGAAATCATGGAAGAACTGCGGCTGAGTGAAGCGCGGGCCAGTGCGGATTTGCTGTTTTTGGAGTTGAAGGGTGAGATTAAGGGGTTTACTATTTGCCTGTTTGATGGGCTGAGGATAAAGGAGGCGGGGAGTAGATGAAAGCGAGTGAAACAGCAAGAGAACACTTTAAAAACAAAGGCCTGTCTTATAACGACATCACGGAAGGGGATATCTGCACACTGGTAATGTTGCTAAACAAGCATATCAAGCAGGCCTCTAAGGATGGCAGAATGTCCACCAACACCATGAGGATGAGCCAGAAAATCAAAAGCAAATTCACAACGACCGGCAAACTGAAAGAGTGCTACCTGTTTATGAATAGCCACTACTTTACGCAGCGAGAATGTATCAGCTTCAACGATGACGGCTTCATCGGATTTTGCGGATGGGCTGACGATAGGAACACTGAGCCTGTAGTTAACGCCTTTATAGAATGGTGTGATTCGATTGTTTAGATGGAACGACGGGCGAAAGCCCATAAAAAAATTTAACCGTCTAACAATAGCAATACTTTCTCTAGTCTATTTATACGCAGTTTATTCGATTCTTATGCATACCGCACAAAAAACTTTATCCGGCAATCCTCCCGGTGATATGCCTGTTATCGTGATAATCGGGCTGGGGATCGTGGCGGGGATGGGGTGGAATAGTGTGGCGGTGCCTTGTGTGGCGTGGATAATCGGGAGAATCAAGGAGGCAGCCCAATGCGAAAACTAATCAAGCAATACCTCATACGGCGGGACCTACGGCGGCTG
>JASEHT010000058.1 GCA_030018675.1 Smithella sp. | reverse complement strand
TTTTTCATGGCCTGTTCTTTTTTCAAAAACAACCCGGACGACTTCGGGAATGACATCTCCGGCGCGCTGTATGAGAACGGTATCGCCGACACGGACATCTTTTTTAAGAACTTCGTCTTCGTTGTGCAGTGTCGCTCGGCTGACCATGACGCCGCCGACATTCACCGGTTCCATGATGGCGACAGGCGTCAGGGTGCCCATTCGTCCCACGCCAACGATAATATCTTTTACCACTGTAATGGCCTGCGCCGCCGGGAATTTGCAAGCCAGCGCCCAGCGGGGATTTCGTGAAACATTGCCTAGATTCTTTTGGAGCGCGAGGTCATCAACCTTCAGCACAACGCCGTCAATTTCGTAAGGAAGCCTGTCTCTTTTTTCGCCGATATTTTTGAAATACTGAATGCAGGCGTCAATATCATCTGCCTTTTCGGCCAGTTCATTGACGGGGAAGCCCCAGCCTGCCAGAGTTTGCAGCACGTCCCAATGTGTTATAAATTCGACGTCTTGCGTCTCGCCGATACTGTAAAGAAAAATATTGAGCGGGCGTCGTGCGGTTATCCGTGAATCGAGTTGGCGAAGTGATCCTGCGGCGGCATTGCGCGGATTGGCAAACCGTTCTTCGCCTTCTTCCATACGCCGGAGATTCAGTTTTTCGAAAGGTTCCTTTTCAATATACACTTCACCGCGTATTTCGATCAATGAGGGAATCGGTGTGTTCGCGTCCTTTTTCATTTTTAAGGGAAGCGAAGCAATGGTCTTGAGATTCTGCGTGACATCTTCACCCGTGGTCCCGTCACCGCGCGTGGCGCCCTGCTTGAATATTCCGTTTTCATAAATGAGATTGACGGCAAGACCGTCGAGTTTGGGTTCCGCAATGTAAGAAATAGCATCCGTTCCGGCCAGTTTTTTGATGCGCTTATCGAATTCGATTATCTCATCATCTGAAAAAGCGTTGGCCAGACTGAACATCGGTGACGGATGGCTGAAAGATGCGAACTTGGCCAGCGGGACAGTCCCCACTCTTTGGGTAGGTGAGTCGGCGGAATACACTTCAGGATATCGGTCTTCCAATTCCTGAAGTTCGCGCATCAGGCGGTCGTATTCGGCATCGGATATTTCCGGCGCGTCCTGCTGGTAATATCGCTTATTGTGATATTCGATGACGCGTCGCAATTCGACGATTCGATTTAAATCAGATTGTTTATCCATTACTTAACCAGCTTTAAATAAGGTTTTTCTTTAGGTGTTTTTTGTGATGTCTTTTGCTGTGAGGGATTATTGTTGTTCAGTGTTTGTTGATTAAAAATGGCATTTTTTGCTCTGACGGCGTTGATAATGGAAAATATAATCACGGCTTTTTCCCATTCTTTTGTATTGGAGAAATCTTCCACTTTAGTTCGGTATTTCTCCCATAAAGAGGCCAATGATGCTTCGTCAATATGCAATATATGCTCGGCGATTTTATTCAATGAATTTTCCAGATTGTTCATAGTCAAAATAATATATTCACGGGGTGATAAAGTCAATTTAAAGCTTCATGATTTTTCGCTGTATCTTATTCAGCATGTGCCGAATAACTCATTTCATTTCCTCGAACTTCACTCCGCTTACTTGTGGCGAGCCTTACGAATTAAAGCTTGTTTTTTTCTTCTCTTACGGCTAATAAGTGAAAAAAATGGATTAGGATTATGGAAAATAGGAAGATGAAAATAGGGGTGATTTCCGACACCCATTTGGATGATTACGATGAGAAGATTGAGAAGAAGGTCGCTGAACATTTCAGCGACGCGGATATCATTCTGCATGCCGGAGATATGGTTGATTTAAACGTTTTGAAGATGTTCGGAGAGAAGGAAGTAAAAGCCGTCTGCGGCAATATGGATAATTATTCGGTCAGAGAGAAATATCCGGATCATCAGCTTTTTGATATAAATGGATTCAAATTTCTCCTGATTCATGGATGGGGCTCTCCCTGGGGTCTGGAAGAAAAAATTTCCGGCCAGTTTAAGGATGTGGACTGTGTTGTGTACGGACATACCCACAAGCCCGTAAATCATGTTAAAGATAAAGTGATATATTTCAACCCCGGTTCCGCGGTGGACAGATATTTTAATTCATCCAGGACAATCGGCATCTTAGAAATTGACAAAGAGATAACAGGTAGAATAATCAATCTGTAATAACGGGTGTTAGCCCCGCAGGAAGCTGCGGGACAATTAGCTCAAGATTATGCTGGAACGCCGTTTCGGCGCAGTACCCTTAAAGATAAAGGTTAATTTTAAAATGGAAACAATTTTTGCTCCCTGGCGCATGGAATATATCAAAGGGAAAAAACCCGATGGATGCGTTTTCTGTAAATGTTCCATCCGCTGCGATGATTATATTTTGTACGAAGGCAAAACCGCTTACGTCATGATGAACACGTATCCGTACGTAAACGGTCATTTGATGATTATTCCGCAGCGGCACATCGGCAAGATAGAGGAGCTAACGCAGGACGAAAGAAGGGAAATATTCGATCTCCTGGAAGTGGCGGTGAAGGCGCTGAAAGAAGCCATGAATCCTGATGGTTTCAATATCGGAGCCAACCTCGGCAAGGCCGCCGGTGCCGGCATAGAAGACCACTTCCATGTTCATGTCATCCCGCGCTGGGAAGGCGATACCAATTTTATGAGCGTTGTGACGAATGTCCGGGTGATTCCGGAAGCCATAACTGCTACGGCGGCAAATCTGACACCTCTTTTTAAAAAATACAGCAAGGAGTGATTTTTGCATGAGAATCATTTACCTCATTTTCGTTATACTTTTTGCGTTGTTCATCGTTACATTTTCCCAGCAGAATCTGGAACCGATTAATCTGAAATACTACGATTATCTGCATATTCCGCCCGTGCCGGTTTATCTGCTGATCTTTATCTCTCTTTTAATCGGGGTCATCATCACAGCGTTCTGGGGCGTCGTGGAACGTTTTCGTCTAAATCGCACCATCAGAAACCTGAACAGGCTGGTGCGCGATTTACGCAGGGAACTTCACGCTAGCGAAACGCCGCCGATAATCGATGATCAGAAAAAACCCGAATAGCGAAAAATCTTTTTCACCTGACGATTTAAAGTTTCTCACCGATGCGTCTCTGGCAAGATTGGGCAAATGGCTGCGTCTTTTGGGTTACGATACGATTGTTTTCTCGCGTGAGGCGGGACGGGAAATGCTGCGCGTGGCGGAAAAGGACGGCAGAATCGTTCTTACCCGAAGAAGAGATATGACCGGGCGGCAATTTTCCGGTTGTCTGTTTCTCATTACGGATATCATCGTCGGTCAACAGCTCAAAAATGTCATAGAAAAGTTTTCCCTGATCATTGACAGGAAGAGAATGTTCGGGATTTGTCTTGAGTGCAACGAGAAGTTAAATCCGGTGAACAGAGAAGACGTCGTTGACCGGGTGCCGCCTTATGTGATGGAAACATGCGAAAAATACAATCGCTGTCCTGATTGTGGCAAAATTTACTGGATGGGAACGCATCCACAAAACGCTTTAGAGTTTATGAAGCAGCACATTCCGAATCATCTCCCTTAATTTTTTCCACGGCGTGTTTCAGGGCGGGAAGAACGACGGCCAGGTTTTCTTTCGCGCCCTTAGGGCTTCCGGGAAGATTGATGATCAGGCTTTTTCCGCGAATCCCGACCACCGCGCGGGAAATCATTGCGTGAGGCGTCACTTTCATGCTTTCCTGCCGCATCGCTTCGGCCATGCCGGGGATTTGTTTGTCGATAACTTGCAAAGTCGCGTCGGGAGTTAAATCGCGCGGACTGACACCGGTGCCGCCGTTGGTGAGAATAACGTCCAGTTTTTTTTCGTCGGCAAAATCAATAATCGCTTCTTTGATTTGATCTGTTTCGTCTGGAATGATGATGGTGTGTTTTACTTGTATTGCGGCGCCCGCAAGCATTTCTGCGATTGCGGGGCCGCTTAAATCTTCTCTTTGGCCCTGAGAGCCTTTGTCACTTACGGTGATAATGCCAGCTAATATCATCAGATATTTATTCTTCTTCTTCGTTCTCTTTCTTATGCGCGGCAATGATTTTTTCAGCGATAAAGGCGGGAATCTCCTCGTAATGGGAATGCGTGTAGGTGAAGTTTCCTCTGCCGCTAGTCATGGAGCGCAGATCCGGCGCGTATTTCAATATTTCCGCGAGCGGTACCTGTCCTTTGATGATCTGGTTGGAGCCTTTGGCATCCATGCCCTGAACGCGTCCGCGACGGCTGTTCAAATCGCCGATCACGTCGCCCATGTATTCATCGGGAATCTCGATTTCAATATTTACGATCGGTTCCAGCAAAATCGGCTGACAATCCATAACGCCTTTCTGGAAGGCCATGGAGCCGGCAATTTTAAAAGCCATTTCCGATGAATCCACGGTGTGGTAAGATCCGAAAGTCAGATTTATTTTGAAATCAACGAACGGATAACCGGCGATAACGCCCTTGGCCGCCGCTTCTACGATGCCTTTTTCAACAGCCGGACGATATTGTCCCGGAATAACACCACCGACTATTTTGTCATGAAACTCAAAACCGCCGCCGCGGGGCAGGGGTTCGATGTCAATCCAGCAATCGCCGAACTGGCCGCGTCCGCCGGATTGTTTCTTGTATTTTCCCTGTACGTTCGTTTTTGCCTTGATGGTTTCCTTGTAGGGAATTTTGGGCGTGTTCAGATTGACTTCGACGCCGAATTTTCTTTTCATCTTTTCAATGTTGACCTCGATATGCACCTGTCCCATACCGGAAAGAATCATTTCCCTGGTTTCGACATTGCGGGAGAAAACGATGGTCGGGTCTTCTTCGGTCAGGCGGTGAATCGAGGAAGCAATCTTGTCTTCGTCGCCTCTTGATTTCGGCTCAATCGCGAATGACATGATAGGCGGCGGGATTTCGACTTTTTCATAAATGACGGGAGATTTATCGTTGCAGAGCGTGTCGCCGGTTGTCGTTTCCTTGAGTTTGGCCACACCGGCAATATCGCCGGGAATGAGCGTTTCCGCGGGTTTCTGGTTTTTCCCTTCCAGGAAAAAGAGATGGCCGAATTTTTCCGTGATTTTTCTTGACGAATTGAAAACAGGCGTATCCGAATCAAGTTTGCCGGAATAAACACGAAACAGGGTTAATCTTCCCGCGTAGGGGTCGGCGATGGTTTTGAAAACGATGGCTGAGAAAGGAGCGTCTTCGGAAGGCTGGCGTTCTTCAACATTATCGGTCCCCGGTTTTTTGCCTTTCATCGGTCCGCGATCAACGGGTGAGGCGAAGGCATCGACTGCGAGATCGAGCAACATGGAAACCCCGATTCCTTTGAGGGATGAGCCGCAGACGACCGGAATCAAACTGCCGGATGTGACGCCTTTTCTCAGTCCGGTTTGCATCTCTTCAGCGGAGAGTTCGCCGGATTCGAGATACTTGTTCATCAATTCATCGTCAGATTCCGCAATGTCCTCAATCATGGAATCGCGCAGGCTTTTAACGTCATCTATCATTTCCGCCGGAATATCCATCGCCTTGCCGGCGCCTTTATTGTCCGTAAAAGCGTAGGCTTTCATATTGATTAAATCTACAATGCCATTGAACTTGTCTTCGGCGCCGATGGGCACACAAACCGGCGTGGCTTTTTTCTGAAATTTGCTTTTAACGCTTTCCAGCGCAGTGTTGAAGTTCGCGCGCTCGCGATCTAGTCTGTTAATGAAAATAATACGGGGGAGATTGTATTCATCCGCCATTTCCCAGACTTTCTGCGTCTGGAATTCAACGCCTCCGACAGCGTCAATCACCACAACCGCGTTTTCCACAACGCTCAGGGAGCATTTTATATCATAGGCGAAATTCGAATCGCCCGGCGTGTCGATTATATTGATTTTGTGTTTCGCCCATTCGACAAAATTGGCAGCGGAGCTGATAGACCCGCGTCTTTTTTGTTCTTCCGGTTCAAAATCCATGCAGGAGGTCGCGTCATCGACTCGGCCCAGACGTTCCGTTTTTCCCGCAACAAATAGAATGGATTCGCAAAGGGATGTTTTACCCGTTCCTCCATGTCCGACTATCGCTAAATTTCTGAGTGATTTGGAATCGTATTTTGCCATGAAAACTCCTTTCAATGCTGTAAAAACAATTAGGTTTGAACTTGCGTGTTTAACTTATCCGCCGGGTAAAATCAAGCACTTTTAATGCTCAAGTATTTAAATCACTTATGAAACAGCCGATTGCCCGAGATGAGAATCAGCAAGGGTTTCGGAAAATTCGTAAATGATTTCAATTAAAAATATATATTATCTTGAATATGAGAAATATTTACTTTATAAACGCTCATCATCGTGCCCCAGCGGCACGAAAAAAATATTATTCGGTGTAAATCCATTGATCATTGACTACGAAAAAGAATTGAATTCCGAACAGTACCGGGTCGTCATGGAAGAGGGCGGTCCGCTGCTGGTTCTGGCCGGAGCGGGAAGCGGAAAAACGAGAACCTTGACTTACCGGGTCGCCCGTCTGCTGGAAAGCGGAGTCCGGCAGGAACAAATTCTTCTTGCAACGTTCACGAATAAGGCGGCGCGTTCCATGCTTAACCGGGTGGGCAGTCTTATCGATTGCGACACGAAAAGAATTATGGGGGGAACTTTTCATCATGTTTCCCATCTCATTTTGAGAAATCATGCCTCTTATCTGGGCTACAAGAGCAATTTTTCGATTATCGACAGCGAGGACTCCCGTCAGTTGATCTCCACCTGCATGGCCGAACTCAAGATCGATCCCAAAGTGAGCAAATTTCCGAAAAGCAATATCGTCGGTGAAATGATCAGCCTGACAACCAACACGCAGAGCGCCCTGGAAGATGTGCTTCAGTGCAGGTATCCGTTTTTTCTTCATTTGATTGAAGAAATTAATCAGATCGGCAGTCTTTATGAGCAACGCAAGCGGGAACTCGCGGTGATGGATTTTGACGATCTCCTGAGCAACAGCCGCCGGCTTTTACGGGAGAATCCCGATGTCCTGCAATATCTTTCAGGAAGATTTCATCATGTTCTGGTGGATGAATATCAGGATACCAACATCATTCAGGCCGATATCGTTGACCTTCTGGCCTCTGCGCACAAAAATCTGATGGTGGTTGGAGACGATTCACAAAGTATCTATTCTTTCCGGGGGGCGAATTTCAATAACATCATTGATTTCCCTCAACGCTATCCCGATTGCAAAATATTCAAACTGGAGACGAATTACAGAAGTACACCGGAAATTCTGCACCTGGCAAATTTAAGCATAACGAATAATGAAAAGCAATTTCCGAAGGCACTCAAAGCGGTGCGCGCCAAAGGCAAAAGGCCTGTATTGGTGTCCGCACAAAATGTCGTCCGACAGGCTGATTTCGTCGCGCAGCGCGTGACGGAGTTGATGAGAGCAGGAGTGCCGCTGAAAGAAATCGCCGTTCTTTACCGCGCGCATTATCATTCCATGGAGATGCAGATGGAATTCGTTCGGCGCGACATTCCTTTCGATATCCGTTCCGGCATCCGGTTTTTCGAACAGGCGCACATCAAGGACGTGACGTCCTATATGAGGGTTCTGGTCAATCCCCGCGATGAGCTGGCCTGGCGGCGTCTGCTGATCATGTATCCGAAAATCGGCAAGGTCACGTTCAGCAAAATATGGCAGTATTTGAAGAAAGAGGAAAATCCGATGACCGCTCTCCTTGAAGATAAATTTATCAAGGCGGTTTCGAAAACGGCCAGGCCGGGTATGGAGGAATGCCGCAAAACGATGGCTCTACTTTTGGAACTTCCTGAATCGGAACGCATTCCGGAAAAAGTGATCGATGTGTTACTGAACAGAGGCGGTTACCGTGTTTATTTGCAGGACAATTATTCCGATGCGCCGTCCCGGGAAGATGATTTGATTCAACTGGGCAACTTTTCCGCCCAGTTTCTGCAGATGGAGGATTTTCTCAACGAACTGGCGCTGCTGACCAATATGGCTAAGGAGGAAAATACCGGCGAAGAGGACAATGATGATAAGGTTGCGCTCAGCACCATTCATCAGGCCAAAGGACTGGAGTGGTCTTATGTTTTCCTGATCTGGTGCGCGGACGGCATGATTCCCTTGCAGCGTGCGTTGAAGGAAGAGGGCGGTGAAGAGGAAGAAAGACGACTCTTTTACGTGGCGGTAACGAGAGCGAAAGATCAGTTGTATTTGTGCTATCCGGCGCTCGATTACACGAGATCCTCCGGCGTTCTGAATCTTGCTCCGTCACGCTTTATACGCGAGATAGCGCCTCTTTCCGAATACGATGCCGATCGCCCGTTTGAACAATGGGTGATCTATGATGAATATTGATTCCAGATAGCGTAAAGTTGCACGCTTACTATTTTTTCCCCTTCCCAAAGATTTTTATCTTAAAAAAATCACATTTCAAAAAGCCATATCTTGAATTATTTTGCCCACAAAATATCGTTATCTGATCATAATGAATAACTATATAAATATTTGATATCATAAATAATATAAATATAAATAGATATTATAATTATAATCTTAAATAAAATAATCATTGACATATATTTATTAATAACATAAATATTAATACACTTAATATTTATATTTATAATTACAGCGTAAAGACAATGACAAAGAAAAATGCTGTGCAAGACAAAATTAATAAGACGGTTGCCTATCTGAAATTTTCAGCCGATGAGCAGGACTATCAAAAAAACAAAGTCAACATTTTGAAATTTGCAGGAGAAAGGAATTTGGGCGAAATTGATTTTGTCGAAGAAAATTATACCGGGAAAATGCCTTGGAAAAAAAGACAAATCAAAAGCCTTATTGATAATCTGGGCAGCGGCGATAAAATAATTGTTCCGGCCTTGTCCGGATTGGGAAAGTCGATGCTGGAAATAATGGAAATACTGGCTGTCGCGAAAGAAAAAGATATTGCGATTTATGATGTCAAAAATGGATGGGAATTAAACGGCAGTATGCAATCAAAAATTTTAGCGATGATTTTCAGCATCGCGGCTGAAATTGAAAGAGACCTGATAAGCAAGAGAACGACGGATGCCTTAAAGACGGCAAGGGCAAGAGGAAAGATATTAGGGCGACCCCGGGGAACAGGGAAATCAAGGCTCGATCAATACAGGAAAGAAATTGTCGCATTGCTTGAAAATGGATCTACGCAAATACACATCGCCATGAAATATAAAACAACACAGCCTAATCTGTATCATTGGCTTAGAAAGAACAAACTGGCGGATACCAGACCGGTGTACTAAAAAAATGGCCGCAGAGGAATCCTTTGCAGATCTGCGCAGATTTTGACAACAAAAATTAGGAGGATAGAAAATGTGGGTAAATTTGAGTACGGGTTTCTATAGTGTTGTACACAAGCCGCCGTGTAAAAAAGATGAGTTGCTTATTCGAGCGCATAGTAAGGTTTATATTGATAAATTGCAACAGTTGTTAAAAACAAAGTACAGATTTGACGGGATAATACTCGATACACCGGACACTGATTATGCCTATCGCATGATTGTTCCGAAAAAGACATTGGCATCGTTTATGGCCATTGCCGTCAATGATCTGGTTAGTGAAAGTTTCAAGAATACGAAAAGCTGGGAAGCAACTTATACCTGGCAAAGACGTCTGGCAAGTGAAGCATAGAGCTCAAAAAACGACTTTGTGCCACTTCAGAATCGGTTAGTGTCATTTTTCGCTACACTTCGCTAAGATATTAAGGTGTCTCTAATCCCTACACGCTTTGCGTGAGGGACTGTTCGACTGACGCTTCAAACTTCACTTCGTTCGTTTTCGGCGAGTCTCATCAGTGATGGCCGTGCTTGGCTTTGGATTTCATTTCTTTGTATTCTTCATGCAGAGCGATATGATCCATGTCTTCCATGTCCTCCGCTCGTTTTACCCAGTCTTCGAATTTAATATCCACACCGAAAATTCCGATCATTTCATCGTCTTTATTGAAGATGGGAGCGGAAACGGTGAAACATAAAACGCCTGTCATTTTGGATATGAAGAAATCGGAAACATAAACCTGTCCGGTTCGCAAAGGATTGATAAACCATTGTCTGTCCGACTGGTCTGTGCCGATGCCGTAGTTTTCATATTTCGCGCGATCAGCGATATCCGTGATGTTTCTAGTCGTTTTCCGACCGTTCATATCCACAACGTAAGCGAACTGAACAGAAGGATGTTCGTCAACAAATTTCTGCATTAAAGGCTCCTGTTTTTCGCTGTCCATGGTTTTCATCAGGGGATGCTCGATAATCTGATTTACGGCTAGGACGGCGGCCTTTTCGGCAATAAATTTAATTTTTTCCAGTTCCGACATAAAGTGTTCGGGCAGATACTGGCGGACTTTTTTCTCCATTTCTTCAGGTGAAATGGACGTAATGCGGCCGGCTTCGTATTGTTCCGTAACCCATTTATGAATTTTGGACACTCCCGGATGCCTTTTATCGACAACCTTATTGCCTTCAAGATTGAACCGTTGGTTGATCCAAAAAGCGATACCGGCATTGCCGGACTTATCGGTGATTGTCGTTGTAATGGGTCTGTTCAAAATCTTCCGGGTATCGAATATGTTATAAATTTCTTCACATTTAATCAGGCCGTCGGCATGCACGCCGGCGCTGGTCACATTAAAGGCCGAGCCGACAAAGGGGTAGTTATGCGGAATCTTTACACCAATCTCTTCCTCAAAATAGTTGGCGATGTCGGTAATAATGGTTGTATCGATTCCGTTATTTTCTCTCAAAGCGATGTATTCGAAAATCAGACCTTCAATGGGAGGATTGCCCGTGCGTTCACCGAGGCCCAGAAGCGTGGAATTGGCCGCGCTGCAGCCATAAAGCCAGGCGGTGGTTGCGTTGACCATCGCTTTGTGGAAATCATTGTGACCGTGCCATTCCAGGAGATGACCGGGAACGCCGGCATCGTGAATAAAAGCATGAACCAGTTTTTCCACACTGCGGGGAAGGGCGGCTCCGGGATACGTCACGCCGTAGCCCATGGTATCGCAGAGTCTGATTTTTATATCAATGCCGCTTTCTTCGCGAAGCTTCATTAATTCCTGAGCGAAGGGTATGCAGAAGCCATAGATGTCGGCGCGGGTTACATCTTCGAAGTGACAGCGGGGGATAATGCCCAAATCCAGAACGGATTTGACAATGCCGAGATAACTATCCATTGCCTCGCTTCTTTTTTTGTTGAGCTTCAGAAAAATATGGTAATCGGAAACAGATGTAAGAAGACCTGTTTCCTTAAGACCGAACTGCTTCACCAGCGGAACATCTTCCTTGGCCGCCCTTATCCAGCCGGTGATTTCCGGGTAGCGCAAACCCAAATCCAGACATTTTTGCACGGCATCCTTGTCTTTTTTGCTGTAGAGAAAAAATTCAGTCTGACGGATGACACCGTTGGGACCGCCCAGTTTGCCGAGCAGCTTAAATATGGTGACAATCTGTTCCGCCGTATAGGGGGGACGTGACTGTTGGCCGTCACGAAATGTTGTATCGGTGATGAAAATTTCCTTGGCCGGATTCATCGGTACGACTTCATTATCGAAAACAATTTTGCTGACTTCGGTATAGGGGAAAATGTCCTTGTATAAATTGGGCTTTTCCGGTTCGACTAATTTAAACGTCGCCTCTTTTTTATTTTTGAAAGCGGTGATATTTTTTACTTTTTTAATTTTTCTACGAGCGGACCGATCTTTTTGTGTCCCTCTTTAATAAACTTCTCATATTCTGCTCCCTCAATCCAGGTGGGATAAAAGCCGAGTTTGAACATTATGTCTTTGGTCTGTTTATCGCTGGCAGCCTTCCGGAAGGCATCCATCAGAGTTTTCTTCACATTCGCAGGCAGTCCTTTCGGGGCTCCCAAGCCAATGAACGAACGCACATCAATAT
>JASEHT010000057.1 GCA_030018675.1 Smithella sp. | reverse complement strand
AAAATATCCACGCAGTCTGGTACGTTCCTTGCTATTGATTTAATAAGAAAAAATTTTGGTAAAATAATATGAATTTACAACGTACTATCAATAAAGAAATAAAGTGCTTCAGCGTGGGCCTGCATACCGGCCGGAAAATCAATATGACAATAAAACCGGCTTCCGTAGATACGGGTGTGATTTTTGTGCGCAAGGACATACCGGATGCTGAGCCGATAAAAGCCCATTATGAGAATGTTTGCGATACGACACTGGCCACGACGCTGGGTTACAACGGGGTAACCGTTTCTACGGTCGAACATCTGCTGTCGGCTTTCAGCGGCATGGGGGTTGATAACGCCATTATAGAACTGGATTCTTTTGAAGTTCCCGTCATGGACGGCAGCGCCATGCCGTTTGTGAATATGCTCAAGGAAGTGGGAACCCATCAGCAGAAGAAAACGAAGAAAATGCTGGTTATCAAAAAGCCGGTCAGCGTGAGCCTAAACGATACAAGAGCGGAATTGTTGCCCGCCGACGAATTCAGAATAACTTATGAAATAGATTTCAAGCATCCGGTGATCGGCAGGCAGTCGTACAGCATGACCTTTTCGGATGAAGAATTTGAAAAAAATATCTGCGCCGCACAAACTTTTGGTTTTTTAAAGGATCTGGAATTCCTGCAGGCGAAAGGTCTGGCTTTGGGCGGATCGCTGAAAAATGCCATCGTGCTCGATGACCATAAAATTATCAACAAGGAAGGAACGCGTTTTCCCGACGCTTTCGTCAAACATAAAATTCTGGACGCCATCGGCGATTTATTTCTGCTGGGCATGCCCATTATCGGTCATTTTGTCGCCTATAAATCCGGCCACCGTTTGAACAATCTTTTGCTCAGAGAGTTAATGAGCAAACAGGACTGCTGGGAGATCGTCACCGGTTCCGATAAAAAAGAAACCGGCGGACTTCATTCCTTCAGAATCCCTTCTTTCAGGACTCTGGACGCTGTCCAGGCCTGACAAAAACAAACTTCATCCAAATTAATCTTGATTTTTGTTTCCATGTTGCCTAAGATTCGTTGTTAAACATTTATTTTAGCAGGTATTATGTATCATCGGGGAATTATACTACAACTTGAGTTCCGTGGCGCGGTGATTGTTCGCAGATTATGGCTGTCGAATTGAATCATGGCGACAGGCGCATCCTGAATAAGAGAATATATTTATGAAAAAATTGAGAAAGAATATTTATGCGGCAATTTTTGTTTCGCTGCTGATTTTTATTTTTTTGTGTTTTCCGGACCGCTCCTATGCTCAGGAGCCGAGATTAACGGATATCCTGATCACCAATGACGTCGAGAACGTGCTGTTGTACGCCCGTCTGGTCAACGGTTTCAAACCGGACATGGAATTGCGTGTCAAAGCCGGAATCCCGGTGACGTTTATCGTTTGGCTGGAAGTCTATCAGGAACGTCCCCTGCTTTGGGATAAAAGAATAACGCGGCAGGAAATCAGGCGAACCCTCAAGTATGATAATCTTAAAAAAACCTTCAGTGTCACAACCGGCAAAGCGGATCCGGTTGTTTTTTCAAATTTCGAAGGCGCGCAAAAGGCAATGGCTGATTTTAACGGAATGACCGCCGCCCCCATGTCTTCCCTGGTCAAAGGCGAGAATTATTACGCCATGATTAAGATCAAGATGGATAAAGTGCGCCTGCCCCTGAACATGGAATATATCTTTTTCTTTGTTTCTCTCTGGGATTTTGAAACATCCTGGTACAAACAGAAATTTTCATATTAGAAAAAACATGTGATGCTTTCATCATAATTTTTGGCCATGAAAAATAATTTGAAAATAATCGACATCGATGAAAAAGAATTGAAAAAGCGCCGCAGAGAACGCATTATCATGCTTGTCGTCGGCGTCCTGGCCATTGTTTTTACCTTCTTGGCCAGTCAGCTCAGCCAGGAGAACCAGCCGCTTTCTACGAACATTCTCGTTTACGGCCTCATCAGCATCAATTTCATTCTCATCGTATTATTACTTTTCCTGATTATCCGGAATATCGTCAAACTGTTTGATGAGCACCGGCGCGGCGTCATCGGCTCCCGACTCAGAACAAAACTGGTGGCCGCTTTTGTCGGTTTGTCGCTTATCCCGACGATTTTACTTTTCTTGTTTGCCATCAATTTTCTCTCCTACAGCATTGATTTCTGGTTCAACATCAAGATCGGCGATGCCTTGAACCGTTCACTGGAAGTGGCTCAGGTTTATTATCAGCAGGTGGAAGAACAGGCCAAATTCAATGCGCGTCAGATCAGTTCCGACATTACCCGGAACCGTCTCTACGAGCGCGAGCGGGAGGAATATCTCAAAAATTTTGTCAGCCAGCGGCAGAAGAATTACAAAGTCGGAAAAATTGAAATATATTTTGATTTTCAGCAGCAAAGCATCGTTTTTACCGATGAAGAAAATCCGGACATTGTTTCCGTGGATCTGACGCCGAAAATGATAGAAGATGTTTATCTGGGAAATGAAGAATCAGTCATCAGCACCACGGCAAAAGGCGATGTCGTGGTGGGCGTGGTTCCCGTTTTTTCATTTGCGGTTCCGACGGAAGTTATCGGCCGGGTTTCGGTAAGCTATCTTATTCCTCAGGGGTTTGTGGATAAGCTGAGAAGCATTGCCGATGCCTCGGAACAGTATCATAAAATTGAATTGCTGAAGAAGCCGATTAAGTTGAATTACACGGTTGCTCTGTCCATTGTCACGCTGGTCATCATTTTTCTGGCGACATGGTTCGGATTGACGCTCGCGAAGGGTATTACCGGCCCTATTCAGGATCTGGTTGATGCGACCAACCGAATCACGATGGGGGATCTGGACAGCCGGATTGATATTGAGGCCGACGATGAAATCGGGATCCTTGTCAAATCCTTCAATCAAATGACCAAGGACCTGAAAAAGAGCAAAACCGGTCTGGAGGAGGCCAACGTCAATCTGGAACAGCGGCGCCAATACATGGAAACGGTTTTACGCAACGTTTCCGCCGGTGTCATTTCGGTGGATAAAAGCGGCATCATTACCACCATCAATCACGCGGCGGAAAAGATGTTCGATATCAAAGCCGAAAAAGTTCTTTTTCAGAATTATCGCGATCTGATGATTCCGGAACACATAGCCCTCGTGGATGAATTCCTCCAGGAAATGAAGGAAAAGAATGAGGGGGGGGTGGAAAAGCAACTGGAAATCATGCTCAAGGACAGAGCGCTTACCGTGCTGGTGTCCATTACCACCATCCAGGATGAAGAAGGAAAAGATTCCGGCATTGTGGCGGTTTTCGAAGATCTGACCCAGCTGCAAAAGGCAGAGCGCGCCGCCGCCTGGCGTGAAGTGGCGCGACGTATGGCGCACGAAATTAAGAATCCGCTGACGCCTGTTCAGCTCTCCGCGCAGAGGCTGCAACGGAAGTATGAGGACAAACTGGGGGAGGACGGTTCGGTTTTCAAGGAATGCACCCAGACCATCATCGATCAGGTGGAAGTCTTGAAAAATCTGGTCAATGAATTTTCACGTTACGCGAGAATGCCGGTGACCACTCCCGCTCCCAATGATTTGAATCAAGTGGTATCCGAAACTGTTTCGCTTTTTCAGGACGCCCACAAAGAGATAACGTTTGAGCTGCAAACGGCGGAGAATTTGCCGAGGTTTGATCTGGACGCGGAACAGATCAACAGGGTGATGATCAATCTTCTGGACAACGCGGTCACCGCGATTAATAAGAAGAACGGGCATGTTAAGATCACCGTCACGTATGATGAACAGCATCACAAGGCGATCGTGTCCGTTGCCGATGACGGACCGGGAGTTCCGCCGAGCTACAAGCGGAAGGTGTTTGAGCCTTATTTTTCCACGAAAAAGTCCGGAACCGGCCTGGGACTGGCCATTGTCAGTTCCATTATTTCCGATCATCGCGGGCAGGTCAACGTTTCCGACAATTATCCCACGGGAACGGTGGTGTCTTTTCAACTGCCGGTTTAGTGAGCCAAGCTGAGAGTGAATCCCGATGAATCGGGATGAAGTATGTCCCTGCCACCTAAAGGTGGCGGGATAATTCGCTCTAAGATTTTTCGAGCACCACGTTTCGAAAAATCAAGGCTCATTAAAGCGTAAGGCGTAATGAGACTCAAATTTCATAAGCGTAGCGTAATGAAAGTTGTAAGTCGAATTATCCAATAGCCAAATGCTATTGGAAACTATCCCTGAGCGAAGCGGAGGGGGATTTGATACTCACAGAAAAGCAGGAACCCCCGAACTTGCTTTGGAGTTTATATCCGTGATATATGAAAAGAAATTTTGTGAGCGGAAAGAGTCTATATGAACGAAACCATTCTTATCGTCGATGATGAAGAGAGCATCTGTCAGTCGCTGAAGGCAATTTTAAAAGACGAGGGCTATCAGGTTTTAGTCGCGGGAAGCGGTGAAGAAGCCGTGCAAATCGTGGAAGAGGAAATGCCCCGGGTCGTGCTTCTGGATGTCTGGCTGCCGGGCATGGACGGCCTGGAAACGCTC
The DNA here is from genome assembly GCA_030018675.1 of Smithella sp. Lineage (GTDB taxonomy): Bacteria > Desulfobacterota > Syntrophia > Syntrophales > Smithellaceae > Smithella. The sequence continues at coordinate 7,411 of JASEHT010000057.1, read as the reverse complement.
AAAGCCATCAAGGCGATAAACTCAAAGATCCTGATCATTATCATGTCCGGTCACGGCACGATTGAGACAGCTGTCAAGGCCACCAAGCTCGGCGCTTTTGATTTTATTGAAAAGCCTCTATCCCTCGATAAAATAATTATTCTTGTCAATAATGCCGTCGATCTGGTTCGTCTGAAAGAAGAAAATGTGTTGCTGAAACAGAAAGTTTCTCATCAGTACGAATTGACCGGCAACAGCTCCGTTATAACCGAGCTCAAGGAAATGATCAGCATCGTCGCGCCCACAAACGCCTGGATTCTGATTATGGGAGAAAACGGTACCGGTAAGGAATTGGTGGCGCGGTCGATTCATCATTTGAGCCTCAGATCTCACAAGGATATCGTGGAAGTGAATTGCGCCGCGATACCGGAGGAGCTTATTGAAAGTGAATTGTTCGGCCACGAAAAGGGAGCGTTTACCGGTGCGACGGAGAAAAAGCGCGGCAAATTCGATCTCGCGCACGAAGGCACCATTTTCCTGGATGAAGTGGCGGATATGAGCCTGAGGGCGCAGGCGAAAATTTTGCGCATCCTGCAGGAGAAGAAGTTTGAACGTGTCGGCGGCAATAAATTAATCGATATGGATGTGCGTGTTCTGGCCGCGACCAACAAGGATCTCGAGGAGGAAATGCAAGCGGGGCGTTTCCGTCAGGATCTTTTTTATCGTCTGCACGTCATTCCTCTGGTGGTGCCGCCTTTGCGGGAGAGAAAGGAAGATATCAAGGCTCTGGCGGAGCGTTTTATACTCGATTTTACGCAGAAGGAAGGAATAGAACCGAAAACATTGAAAGATGGCGCGCTGGATTTGCTGATGAAGCATCATTGGCCGGGCAACGTGCGGGAACTGAAAAACATTATTGAACGATTGATCATTCTGACGCCTTCCGATGAGATATCGGCCGAAGACATTCCTCCTTTGAGTTTCCGGGACGAAAAAAGTTCAATGATCAGCGTCCAGCCCGCCGCGGTCGATTCGTTGAAAGAAGCGAAGATGGATTTTGAAAGGCAGTTTCTATTGAAGAAACTGGAAGAAAATGAGGGCAATATTTCCAAGACAGCAGAAGCCATCGGCCTGGAGCGCAGCAACCTGCACAAGAAATTGAAAAGCCTGAAAATCGCGATTAAAGGCGAGGCCTAAACAGGGTCATTGTTGTTGATCTGTTTTTTCATTTCAGAAATGGAAAATTTGTTGAAGGGGAGAAACGCGAATCCCAGAACAACAACGATAATCATGGATAAGAAATGGTAAACAATCGCGAACGATAACGCCTCCGCTTTGGGCAATCCAAAGAGATTTAGTGCCAGGACGCAAGCCAGATGCCACGTCCCGATATAACCGGGAGCCGTGGGGATGGCGATTCCCACGATCAGAAAAATCATTAAAACAAAAGAAGCCATTAACGGAAGATCGAATCCGAAGGCGAGAAAAAGCGTGTAAATCGCCGCCACATCCACCAGCCAGATGAACATCGAGAGAAAGAACAGATACAAAAGAGAATTTATGTTGACGATGATTTTCAGGCCGTCGATAAAATGATGAATCAATTCATCGACCTTGTTTGCGAACTTTCCCGGGAGATGGCTTAAGATGATGTTGATTAAACGCAAGGCTTTTTCTCTTCGGAGGATCAGAAAGACGATAAAAAAAAGCATCAGCAAAGCGATGAGGAAAAAGATAATGCCCGATTTAATTATGAAAGACGGAAGGTCGGTGAAGAAAAGAACCGCTATGGCAATCAGCAGAACCGAAAACGCGTCCAGAACTCTTTCTACAAGCACTGTGCCCAGAGCGGAAGACATTTTGATGCTGCTTCGGCGGGAGATCAGATAAGGCCGGGCCAGTTCGCCGATGCGCGCGGGAATGGCGGCAATCGCCATGAACCCGACAGAGGTTACGGAGAAAAGAGAAACCTGATCAATTTTTTCCATCGGCTGCAGAATGACTCCCCACCGGTAAGACCGCAACCATTGCATGAAAATGATAATGATGAAAAAAAGAGCGACGTAGAGCCAGTGAATACTGGCCATGGCTAGAAAGACATCCTGCAGATTGATATCCCGGACGGATAGATAGACCAGCACAATGCTGATGATACTGAACAGAATGCCCAGAATGATATTTTTGTTCATGGATTTACCTGGCCATTGATTTCAGCGCATTGATTATTTGACCAGGGAATCGGCGATTCTGTCGTGAAGAAGCTGGGAAGACAATCTGTTGCCGATTAAGCCGGTGCGAATGGCTACTGTGGTTAAATTTCTTGCTTTATAGGTTATTTCAAATCGGACTCTTTCATCATTGATGGTTGCCGTGATGATTCCCCGAGCGATTTCCTTTTCGGGAACGACATCGGTCCCGCGCATCCCGGCTATCGTCTTTTCGCAGGCCTTCCAGACTTCATCGAGGGTGGCATGATAATCGGTTTTCAAGTCGCCATTGATGTACAGATAGGTGCCCGCTCCTGCTCCGGCGGCCGCTCCGACGGCGGCCAGCGGTACACAACCGGAAAAAAGAAAAGGTATCCATAATGATAAGATGAAAAGCTGAAAACAATTTCTCGCCATGACCATTCCTCCGGTAGATTTGTACGTTTATTTAAAGCACATCCAGGCGGTGATTGCAATTGCAATTGTTATTGTAGGAATCCCGAATGATAAGGTCTTAAAAATCACCCTTTATGTTAACGGAGTTTTTCGAACTCCATCAACAGTTCTTCCTGCTTTCTGCTGAGGTTCGTGGGAATCTGCACGAAGACTTCGACGATCTGATCGCCGCGACCGAAACCCCGGATGTGCGGAATGCCTTTCCCTTTCAGCCGGAAAATATTTCCGTTTTGCGTGCCTTTGGAGATTTTTAATTTTTCCGTGCCTTGAAGCGTGGGGACTTCGATCGTGCCTCCCAGAGCGGCATTGACAATGGAAATTGGAACGCGGCAAATGACGTCATTTCCCGATCGGGTGAAGAACTCGTGCTCTTCCACACTGATGAAAACGTAAAGATCGCCGTCAGGACCGCCCTTGCCTCCCGGTTCTCCTTCCCCGCGCAGTCGCAGACGCGATCCCGTTTCCACCCCGGCAGGAATTTTCAACTGCACGGTTTTGGAAACCTGTTCTTTGCCGGTTCCCCGGCAATGGTCGCACGGTTTGGAGATAAATTTGCCGTGACCGTGACAATGCGGGCAGGTGGAACTGATGGTAAAAAAGCCGCTGGATTGAATCACCTGTCCTCTTCCTTTGCAGGTGCGGCACGTTTCAGGGGAGGAGCCATGTGCCGCTCCCGTACCGCCACACGTGCTGCAGGTCGTCAGCTTCACCACGTCAATTTTTGAGGTTAAGCCGAAGGCGGCGTCCAGAAATGATATGGTCAGATCATAGCGCAAGTCGGCGCCCGCCGTCGCGTGGGAACGTGAGTGACCCCCCGCGCCGCCGTAACCGAACACGTCGTCAAAAATAGTGCTGAAATGGGAAAAAATATCGTCGAATCCATTGAATCCTCGGAAGCCGGTGCTGTTCAGGCCTTCATGGCCGTAGTGATCGTAGATTTCTCTTTTTTCCCTGTCACTTAATACTTCATAAGCTTCCGCAGCTTCCTTGAATTGCTCTTCCGCTTTTTTATTTCCGGGATTTCTGTCCGGGTGGCATTGCATCGCAATCGAACGGTAGTTTTTTTTAATTTCATCATCCGTGGCGCTTCTATCCACATTGAGAATGTCGTAATAATCCTTCTTGGTCATGAGCTTTTTCAGTCAACCTCTTTTTCCATAATTTTCCGGAGGGCTTTCAGTTTCTCCTCGCTTTCCGCCTTTTGCAGGGCATGCATGGCAAAGCAGTATTTCTTCAGTTCGACGGCTTTCTCCGCGATGCTTTCCCCGTCGGCGGACTTTAATTCCAAACCCATGGCCTTGTCTGCTGGATAAGAATGACATCAAATCCGCTGAAGTCAATAGATGACCTGAAATTAAACCACCAGACGTTTCAAGGCTTCTTCATATCTTTTTCTCGTATTTTCAATAATATCGGGAGGGAGCGCCGGGGGCGGCGGCGTCTGATTCCAGTTGATGGAAAGAAGATAATCCCTCAAAAACTGTTTATCAAAGCTTTTCTGTGCCCGTCCTTCTTCATATTCATCGGCGGGCCAGAAACGCGAGGAATCCGGCGTGAGCAATTCGTCAATCAGAATTAATTCATTGCCGATCATTCCGAATTCCATTTTCGTATCGGCAATGATTATTCCGGCCTTCAGCGCCGTTTCCGCCGCCCGTTTATAAATCGCCAATGAAATATCTATAACTTTTTGCGTTAGTTCCGCGCCGATAAGACCCTCCATGTCCTTTCGACTGATGGGCAAGTCATGTTCGCCTTCCGGCGCCTTCGTACTCGGCGTAAAAATCGGTTCGCGCAACCGGGATGATTCCCGGAGTCCATCGGGCAATCTGATGCCGGAGATGGTTTTATCTTTCTGATAATCTTTCCATCCGGAGCCGCTTATATAACCGCGGACGATGCACTCAACCGGCAGAGGCTTTGCTTTTTTGACCAGCATACTTCTGCCTTCCAGGCTTTGACGGTATGGGGCGCATTCTTCGGGAAAATCCGCCGGACGTGTAGAAATGATGTGGTTGGCAACAATATCCTTCATTCTGTCAAACCAGAAAGATGAAACTTGATTTAGAATTATTCCCTTTCCGGGGATTGGGTCAGACATGATGACATCAAAAGCGGAGATGCGGTCGGTGGTCACAATCAGCAGATTCTCGCCAACGGAATAAATATCGCGGACTTTCCCGCGTCCGACAAGCGTTAAAGTTTTAAAATCGGTTTTCTGAAGAATTTGATTCATAAACGGTTGTTCCTCTTAACGGAAAAATGGATTGTGTTTCTTTTCGTGACCGATGGTGGATGTCGGCGTCCGGCCGTAATTGTGTCCGGGCATGACCCTGGTGTCGTCCGGCAGAACAAAAACCTTTTCCGTCACGGCTTTATGCAAGGTCTCCCAGGAACCGCCGGGCAGATCGGTCCTGCCGACCGCTTCCACAAAAAGCGTGTCGCCGGTGAAAACATAGCCCGGCGCGTAGAGACAGATGCCGCCCGGAGAATGTCCCGGCGTGTGAATCACCTTCAACTCGACATTGCCCACGGAAATGACATCGCCGTCTTTGACTAGAATATCGGCAGGCGGGGAAGCCTTGGCGCCGAACATCTTCAAAATCATGGCCGGCGTGTGGGTCAGCATTATGGCGTCATCCTGATGCACAATAATCTTCGCGCCGGTTGCCTTTTGCATCTCTGTATTGCCGCTGATGTGGTCAACATGCCCGTGCGTGTTGACGATGTAATTAATCCGCAGATTATTTTTTTCAGCTTCCGCGACGATGCCCTTGATGTTGTCCGCCGGATCAATCACCGCCGCGTCGCCGGTTATTGTATCTCCCACAATGTAAGCAAATACCGCCATGGAGCTTACCTGCATTTGTTTTACAAACATTTTATTTCTCTCCCGAAAAAAGTGCCCACCTCATAACATTATTTGGGGCGAAACGTCAAATGAATTTAAATATGTAATATATTAATATTATTGACGTTTAAGGATTGCGGCGAAGAATCCGTCCATCGGATGGCGATGAGGGTAGGAATGAAAAAAACTGCGGCTGTCCGCAAATGGACCTCTGAGGATTGCCGGTGGCGGTTGAATGGAGAAAGTCGGGTTTTTTTTTAAAAAGTCATCAATAATGTTTTCGTTCTCTTCCGGCAGAAGCGAACAGGTGCAATAGATTAAGCGACCGCCTTTTATGACAGCCGCGGAGGTCTTTTGCAGGATTGTTTTTTGCTCAGAGGCAAGTTTTTGCAAATCCTTTTCGGTCAAACGCCATTTGATTTCCGGATTTCGCCGAAGCGTGCCCGTTCCGGAGCAGGGCGCGTCCAGAAGAACGCAGTCAAATTTTTCCTGAAAAGACTCAGGCAGATTATTGTTCAAATCCAGCGCCCGTGTCTCAATGATATTAATTCCGAGACGTTTCGCATCTTTCTGCAAATCGTTCAGTTTTTCCGTGCTTTGATCAACAGCGACAATCCGGCCCTTATTTTTGAGAATCGCCGCCAGGTGCGTCGTCTTGCCGCCCGTTCCCGCGCAGGCATCGAGAATGGATTGATCGCTTTGCGGATGAACCAGGTAAGAGATAAGCTGCGCGCCCTCATCCTGAATGCGCAGGAAGCCATGATCAAAGAAATCCGTTTTCTGAATGGGATTAGCGGATGTATTGAGTATTAGGCCATCGGGAGAAAATTGAGTTGCCTCCGGTGTTAAGCCGGCCGAGGCGAGCGCCTGCTTTATTTCTTCGCGGGAGATTTTCAGTGTGTTGACGCGCAAAGTCAATGGCGGCAATTCATTATTCGCGGAACATAAAGACATTGTTTCATCCGGGCCGAATATTTTTATCCATTTTTTAACAAGCCATAGCGGATGCGAATGAAACGCCGCTATATATTCAGCAGGATTATTTTTTACAGAAGGGAAGGGTACTTTTTCACCGCGGCGCAGATAATTTCTTAAAATGGCGTTAACCAAGGCACTTTTGTCCGGCTGGATTATTTTGGCAATCTTGACCGCTTCATTCACGACGGCGAAATCCGGCAGGCGGTCGCTGAATTTGAGCTGGTAAAGTCCAATGCGCAAAATGTTTTTTACGCCTTCATCCATTTTGTCATACTCGCCGCGATAAAATGCCGCCAATATCAAGTCCAGATGACCGCGGAGGCGCAGGACTCCGTAAACAAGGTGAGTGAGGAGTCTTCCGTCTGGTGTTCCGGATAAGGAATTTTTATCCAGACAATCGTTTATCAGCGGACTGGCAAAGGCGTCGCCTGTGCTAATCTGATTAAGAATTTCGACGGCCTGATGGCGAATGGATATTTTCATAATTAAGAATGAATAACCACGGGACTTGTCTTTTCGGGATGTTTGCCTCTGACTTTCCGATAAAAATTACGAATCACGTTCATGTCTTTTTCCAAATCACCGGTCAGACTGATCAGCGGACCCGCGCCGCCAGTTTTCCAGCCGAGAATTTCTAAAGAACCAGCGCAGCGCCCCGCAGGACTGATTTTTATAACAGGCGCGTTAAACATCGTGTGTTGCATTAATGAATGCCTGCCCTAATTACCGCAACACTTCTCCCGCTTTTATGTGATGACCGTGCAGAAAATCGGCGATGAGCATTCTTTTCTTTCCCGCCGGCTGTACCTCTTTCAAGATAACGTAACCGTCGGCTGTTGCCACCGGCAATCCCGCGGCGGTTGGTGTCCCGATTGATCCCGGCGCTTCATCAGCTTTTCCGGGCTGCGCTTCGGCTGCAAAGATTTTCAGATTCTGTCCA
>JASEHT010000056.1 GCA_030018675.1 Smithella sp. | reverse complement strand
AAATGAACGAGATGACAAAAACAACCAGCGGTATTGTTCAGAGAACGGATCAGAAATCGGTGAAAATTATTAAGTGGAGACTCTATTAATGCCGCAGACCTTACTGGGACTGGATATCGGACAAAGCACAATCAAAGCGGTTCTTCTGACGCCCAAAGGTCTGGCCGGCGGACGGATTCTCGGCATTCGCACCCTGGATATTGAAGCGTGCGGGGGAATCGAGGGCGCCTTAAAGAAACTCGCCGAAGATAAAATCTTTTCCGGTTTTCCCTGCGTCGTCTGCCTGCCCGAATCCGACATCCTTTCGCGGCAGGTCAATCTGCCCTTCAGAGATGATAAAAAAATCAGGAAGACCCTGCCCTTTGAACTGGAGCCTCTTATCCCCGTGCCCATTGAAGACGTCGTGACCGACTATCTGACGATTCCACAGGACGGATTACTGGTCGCCGCGCTGGCCAAAGACAAAATCCGCGAATGGATTGACAAGGTGGAGGCGAATCTGGGAGATCTCGCGGTGCTGGACGCTGCTTCTTCGGCGCTGGCCATTCAGACCCTGCGCGGAAAAAACTTTTCCGGCGTTGGAATCATCCTCGATATCGGCCGGCATGCGACCACGGCGATTTTTTACGAGAATGAATCCGTGGTGCACGTCCGCAGTATCGCATTCGGCGGCGAAACCATCACCCGGTCAATCGCTCAGGAGCTTTCGCTGGACTGGAATCAGGCGGAAGCCATGAAAATCAGCGGCAATGATCGTCCCGCCGTTATGGGTGCCGTCGAAGCCTGCCGCCACTTCTGCGCGGAACTGAAAAACACGATTGAGTTCATGCTCATCAATGGCGCGCAGTGCAGCAAACCGGAACGGATAGCCGTCACCGGAGGAGGTTCGCTTTTCATGCCGCTGCGGCAAGCGCTGGAAAGTCATTTTCCCCTGCCTGTGGAGGCGCTGGACCTTATCCGATCCAAACAACTGGACGTCGCGGAAGAAATAAAAAATCAGATGCAGCCCGAAATCATCAACACGGCCGTCGCCGCCGCGCTCCGGTTGTCCACGTCCAAAAAGTCATTTGATTTCCGGCAGGGGGAATTTGCGGCGAAACACACGCAGCTGGATGTCAAAAAGCAATGGAAGTGGGCGGCCATCGTTGTAGGTGTCATTTTAATGCTGGCCCTTGTCAATCAGATTCTGGACTTCGGCCTGAAAACCATGCAGTTGGGCGGCATCAAAAAACAGATCAGCCAGATTTTTAAAAGCAGCTTTCCCGAGGCCGTCCATGTCAATGAAGCGCTGCAGATTCAACACGTACGAACCAAGATTGACGAATACAGGAAATCTTTCGGCCCGGGAGAAGGATTACCGGACGCCAAAACAGTGGATTTGCTGAAAGATATTTCCGCGCTGATTCCATCATCTCTCGATATCATCATGACCGACCTGCATTATGAAAACAGGGTCATTTCCCTGAAAGGCCAGGCGAAAACCATTGACGACGTTACCGCGGTCAGGAACGAACTCCTGAAGTCGAGGTATTTTAAAGAGGTAACCCTGGGTTCGACAAGCCTGACCAAAGACGGCGGCAAAGTCGATTTCAGCATGAGGATTGATGTCCAATGATCAAAGAATTCTGGAATAAACTGGACGCGAAACAGCGCAAACTCGTCGGAGGGGCGTTGATATTTGTCGCCTTGGCGATGGTGTTGGAACTGGCTGTCTTTCCGTTCTGGGAAGCCAAAAAGAAACTCGCCCACGCGATTCATTCCAACCAGAACAAACTTGTGGAAATGAATGAGCTTGTGACTGAATTCAAAGTGCTGGAGACGAAAACGGCAGCGATGAGAAGATCTGCGGCCACCCGCGGCGCCGATTTTACGCTTTTTTCTTATCTGGAAAAAAAGGCGGCGCAGGCCAATGTCCGGGGAAGAATCAAGCAGATGAATTCGTCCAAAGGCATGCGGTTCGCCTCCTTTGAAGAATCCCTGATCGACATGAGGCTGGATAAGGTCACCATTAAACAGCTGACCGATTTTCTGTATTATGCCGAATCTCCCGCGGACTTAATCAGAATCAAAAAGATTACCATTATCAAAATGAAGGAAAGCCCCGAATATTTGAGCGCGCAGTTGCAAATCGCTTATTTTCAGCCGCTGGATCAGGGCCTGGATCAGAGCAAGGAACGGTAAAAAATGAGTTTTCTGAAAAAAAAGACATTATGGTTCGTGATCTACGGATTTTTCATCACGCTGGTTTTTCTGTATCTGCTGTTTCCGTCGGATATTGCCCAAAGCAAGATCGAGCAAGCCGTGCATCAGGCTGGTCTGATTTTGAAAACGGAATCCCTGAACCCGTCCCTGCCCTTCGGATTCAAAATGAACAAAGTGTCCCTGCGCTCCGTTGCTCCGCCGACGGTTTATTTTCAGGGTGATGTCCTGGATCTGCAATTCAGCCCTCTAAATTTTTTGCGCAAAAATAAAAACGTCGGCCTGAAAGGTAAGGCCTACGGCGGAATTTTTTCCGGCCGTTTCAGTCTCGATTCTTTATCCACACCCGGTTGGCCGCAGGCGGGAAAGTTGGATTTTGAAAATATCGACATCGGGACGTACGCCCTCTTCAAGAATTTTACGGGAAAAGAAATCAGCGGAAAAGCACAGGGAAGCTGGACATTCAATAAATCCAGGCTGGGGAATATTTCGGGAACGCTGACGCTTCTCATCAACAGCGGATATTTCACTCTGACCGAACCTTTTCTGGGACTCAACCGGATTGATTTTGAGCGGGGAGAGATGAAGGCGCAGATTGAAAACGGCAAAATGAAACTGGAAAATCTGCAAATCTCCAGCCCGCAAATGGATTTCCTGCTGAACGGTGAAATAACGCTTGCCGACGACTTCAAAAACAGTCAGCTTGATCTGAAAGGCGAAATGGCCATTTCCGACAAGAAGGTAAAAATGAACATTAACATCGGCGGTACGGTGGCCAATCCAATACTGCGTTATATTTAAACGGAAAAGATGATGCTGGATAAAATAACACGGTCGATCAAAGAGAATCTGAAGCGCATGCAGGATATCGAATTCCTGCGGGCAATGGATAGTGATGTCTGTAAAATATGCTTCGTGCTGCTCGCCATCACCCTATTGTCTTATCAGGCAACGGATCTTTTTTATAAGATTGTACGATTCCCGCTGATCAAACAAACCGTCGGCATGCAAAGCAGCGGAATATCCCGCTCAGCAGAGTCGCCGCAACGTCGGATGCTTCAGGATTACGCCGTCATCAGCGACCGCAATCTGTTTCTTTCAACCATGAAAACCGCCGGCGGCGATGAATCGGAACAGGGTCTTTCCGATTCCGGTCAGGCCATGGCGGATTTAGATTTGAAAGGCACCGTGGCCGGCGCGTCCCCCTTCGGTTTTATCGTGGTCGAAGAGCGGGCCAGCAAAAAACAGAAACTCTACAGGCTGGGCGACAATATCGGTTCGAACAAGCTCGTCGGAATAACGCGGAATGCCGCGACATTAAAAAACGGCGACCGGGAAATTACCCTGCGCATCAAGGAAACCATAGAAGGATCCCTGATTTCTCAGCATCGACCGCCCCAACGTGATGCCGGCTCTTCCAGAAACATCCAACTGAGCCAGCAGGCTGTCGCCGAAAAATTGAGCGATCTTAAAACCATCATGAAGAACGCCGTCATTCGGCCCTTCCTGAATGAAGGTGTGCAGGAAGGCTTCATCATTTCCAATATCGCGGCCGGCAGCATTTATGAAAAAATGGGATTGCGCAACGGTGATATCATCATCGACGTCAATAACGAACCGATTGAAGGCGCCGGCAATCTGATGGAACTGATGAGTTCTCTGCAGACGGGCAGCGGCATCGAATTGAGTATAAGAAGAAACAACAATATGGAAAAGATTAATTACACGTTTCACTGATTCTCCGGGGAGGATGAACGGTTTATGTACGCCGGTTTTTTCGGTTTAAAAGAAAATCCTTTCAGTTTATCGCCGGACGCGCGCTATCTGTTTCTGAGTGAACAGCACCGCGACGCCCTCAACTGCCTGATTTACGGAATCAAGGAAAGAAAGGGATTCGTGCTGATTTCCGGCGCCATCGGACTGGGGAAAACCACGATCTGCCGCCGCCTGCTGGCGTCGATGGATGATTCGGTGGAGACGGCGTTGATTTTCAATACGGCGGTCTCGGAGGTTGACCTTCTGGAAACGATTCTCGACGAATACGACATTTCCATATCCAACGAGTCCCGCAACAGAAAATATTACATCGATGCGCTGAATGCATTTCTGCTTCAGAATTTTGCCGCCGGCAAAACGGCGGTATTGCTGATTGACGAGGCGCAAAATCTATCGCACGGCGTTCTGGAACAGATTCGCATGCTTTCCAATCTGGAGACCGAAACCGAAAAGTTAATCCAGATCATCTTAATCGGCCAGCCGGAATTAACGGGAAATCTGATGCTGCCCGCCTTGCGTCAGCTCAATGAAAGAATCACCGTCCGGTATGATCTGAAGCCTTTTTCGCCGCCGGAAATCGGCGACTATATCATGCATCGTCTGGAAGTAGCCGGCGGTCCGGGTTCCGTCAGCTTCACCCGAGGCGCTTTGAGCCTCATTTATTTCTTTTCCGAAGGCATTCCGCGCCGCATAAACGCTATCTGCGACCGCGCACTGCTGATCGCTTACGCAAAGAACGTGTCTAAGATCGACCGGAAAATTGTCCGGCTGGCGGTTCGCGATATCGGTCTGGAGTATTTTCAGAAAACCATGAGTTCGGGCAAGAAATTCTGGGCGCGTCTGACAACCTGACCGGAGCCGGAAATTCTTGACCAAAGGAATATTATGAGCTACATAAACGACGCGCTCCGCAAGGCGCAAAAAGACAAAAAATCAGATTACGCGGCTTACGAACCGATCGTATCGGCTGCCGACAAAAAAACGTCCAAGACACGAAAGTGGTTTATCATTGCCGGCGTAGCAATGCTTTTTTTATGGGCGGGGGCGGTTGTGGCTTTGCTGCACCGGCCTGAAGAAAAAATGATCCCGGCCAAGACTGATTTGATTGCCGCGCGGGAAGCAATCGTCGCTCCCGCAGCGCCGCCCTTGGCTGAAGAAACTGCGCTTGATGTTCAAAAAGAAGCCGCTCCGGCGGCAAAACCGGTTCCCGTAGAAATACCGGTTGTCATAAAGGAAGAACCGGGAAACAACGATGCACAGGCGCTTTACGCGCAGGCGGTTCAAAAGCAACGCGAAGGGAAGCTGGCGGAAGCAAAGGATTTATATAAACAGATCATAAAAATTGACCCGAAAAACATTCAGGCCTTGAACAATCTGGGTGTTGTTTATATGGATCAGAAGGTGTACAAGTGGGCTGCGATACGCCTGAATGACGCGCTGAAAATAAAGCATGATTATCCGAAGGCTCATTACAATCTCGCATGCTTGTACGCTCAACAAAACAACAGAGAGCAAAGCCTTCATCATCTGCAAAAAGCGATCGGCTTGAATCCAGAGGCGAGGGCATGGGCCCAAAACGATGAAGATTTTCGTGCTTTCACTCATTTAACGGAATTTAAAAAACTGATGGAGAAATAATAAATCAACTATGAAAGCATCACGTTTTTTCTTTTTGAAACAGGGCCTGTTTTCAGGCGGATTGATCGCGCTGATGATGATTCTGACCATTTCCGGCGCCGCATCAGCGGCGCGCATTGCCGGCATGGAAGACAACACCGCCGCTTCAACTGTAACGACGCGGGACGAGCGAATAGTCATTAATCCTTCGTCTCCGGCGTCTCCGCAAACGGTTGCTCCGGTGGCACAAAATCCACCCGCGGCGAACCCATCCCCGGAAGCAAAAACCGACGTCCGCGATGAAAAGAAGAGAACAGCGCCCACCGTAAAAAAAGCATCTTCGAAAAAATACGTGACCATTGATTTCGACAACGTGGAAATGGCCGTGCTGATAAAATTCGTCAGCGAACTGACCGGCAAAAATTTCATCATCGATGATAAGGTTAGGGGAAAGGTCACCATTATATCGCCGAAAAAAATTCCCGTGGAAGACGTTTATGATGTTTTTCTTTCGGTGCTGGAAGTAAACGGATACGCGGTGGTGCCCGCGGGGAACATGGTTAAAATAATTCCCGCCGCGCTGGCCCGGGAAAAGAGCCTCGAGACCAGAATAAAGTTTCAGCCGGGTTCGCCGGATGACCGCATGGTGACCCAGATCGTTTCTCTGGAGCGTGCCAATCCGGATGACATCAAAAGGATTTTGGACCCTATCACGCCCAAAACGAGTTCGGTGCTTTCCTATCCGCCGGCCGGCATTCTTGTGATCACGGATTACCTCTCCAACATCCAGCGATTGCAGGAAATTATTTCCGCCCTCGATGTTGAAGGCTCCGGAGAGCAGATATCCTATATCCCCCTGAAAAACGCGTCCGCTTCGGAAGTGGTCAAATCGCTGACGGTCATTTTTCAACAGCGTCAACCCCGGGGCACGGGGGCAAGAGTGGTCGCCGATTCGCGCACTAACTCCGTCATCCTCATGGCCAACGTGGCCGAAGCGGAAAACGTGCGCAAACTGCTGGAATTCATGGACAAGGATGTGCCCCGCGGTGAATCCAATATACAGGTTTACCGTTTGCAGAACAGCCTTGCCGAAGATCTGGCCAAAGTTCTCACCAACATTGTTCAGGGTTCCGGCGCCGCGACCCCGGCGACCGGCCCGGCGGCGGGGCAAAAAGTTGCGACACCGGTGGTTTCCAAAAATGTGCAGGTCGTTCCGGACAAGGCCACCAATACGCTGGTCATCATGGCCGAACGGGAAGACTACAGGGTTCTGGAAAACATTATCAAACAGCTCGACGTGCCCAGGGCCATGGTTTACATTGAAGCGCTGATTATGGAGGTCAACGCCAACAAGGATTTCAAACTGGGCGTGGAATGGCGGGGAATTACCGAACACGGTTCCGTGGATGGACAGCCGACGGCGGCATTCATCGGTTCCGGTGGTGCGGGTAGTACGACTAATCCCGGTGGATATAACATCTTTAATAGCTTAATTTCAACAGCCACTACGGCTGCTTTTCCGAGCGGTTTTTCCATGGGAATTGTCGGGGCTGGCATCAAGATCGGCGGCGTTACTTTCCCCAACATCGGTGCGGTTGTTCAGGCCTACAAAACCGATTCGGAAGTTTCCATTCTATCTACACCGCAGATCATGACGCTGGATAACGAAGAAGCGGAAATCAATGTCGGCTCCAATGTGCCTTACCTGACGCGTCAGGACACAACAAGTCAAACAACGTCCATCAACTACAACAGCTATGAATACCGCGATGTCGGGGTGACCCTGAACATCACGCCGAATATCAATGAAGAAAATTTCGTCCGCCTGAAAATATCCCAGCAGGTAACCAAAGTTACCTCCTCCTCGGCTTCTACAACTCCGACAACACTGAAAAGAACGGCGAAGACGACGGTTGTCGTCAAAGACAGGGAAACGATCGTTATCGGAGGGCTGGTCGGCGACAGCACGGAGGACAGCACGTATAAAGTTCCGCTGTTCGGCGACATTCCTCTCCTGGGCTGGCTTTTTAAAACAAATTCCAAATCCCGGGAAAAGACCAATCTGTATGTATTTCTGACGCCGCATATCGTGCGCACCCGGGATGATGCCGCCGGCATTTATCAGGAGAAACGAGACTCTATGGGCGAGGTCGTTGAAGGGGTCATCCGGCTCAATGAAAAACGGACGGACGACAGATATAACGAAACACGTTCTCCCGTGATGTATCAATCGCCCGCCAGTCCCTGAATATTTGAGGTTTTGTCTATCCCATGTCCAAAATTCATACAGCCCTCAAAGCGTCAGCCGGTTCCGCCCGCGGCGGCGTCCCGTCCGATAGCCCGGCTTTTTCGTCACTGGACGAAAAGCTGATTGCCGCCGGCGTCGCTCCCGATATGCTCGCGGAGGTGCGGACAACCAGGCCCCCTAACGGCGGTGGATTTTTCGATCATCTTATCCGGAAGAAAGCCATCGGCGAAATACCCCTGCTGAAAATCCTGTCGGAACATTTCAGCCTCCCCTTCTGGCCGAAGCTTCCGATGGAAAGCATCAATATCGACTTCACGCGCGACGTCTCCATTCAATATCTGAAGAAACATAAAATCGTCCCGCTGATCACCGCGGAGGAAGCCGTTATCGCGGTCAACGATCCCACGAATTTTCAGCCGGTTGACGATTTGAGACAGATTCTCAAGAAACCGCATTTGCCGGCGGTGCTGTCGCCGCAGGACGCGATTACGGCGGTCATCAATATGGCCTACGATATGAGCCGCTCCTCCGCCAAGGATTATTTCGAAGAAATAAATCAGTCGGCCACTGACGATCTGATTTCCAAAATCGACGAAACCGCCGATCTGCTGGATGAAACAAGTGACGCCCCGATCATCAAACTGGTTAATCTGATTTTATCCGGCGCGCTCAAGGACCGCGCCAGCGACATTCACGTCGAACCCTATTCCGGTAATCTCAAAATCCGATACCGCATTGACGGTGTTTTGTACGATACCCTCAGTCTGCCGCGGCGCATCCAGTCTCCGCTTGTTTCGCGCATCAAAATCATGGCCAAGCTCAATATCGCGGAAAAGCGCCTGCCCCAGGACGGACGAATCGAAATCAAAATTGCCGATCGTCTGGTGGATATCCGTGTTTCGATTATCCCCACAGCCTTCGGTGAAAGGGTCGTTCTGCGCCTGCTGGACAAAACATCGCATATTCTGATGCTTTCCGATCTGGGAATGCATGACGAACGCATCAAACTTTTAAACAAACTGATCAAATCTCCTTACGGAATCATTCTGGTAACCGGTCCCACCGGTAGCGGCAAAACGACAACGCTGTACGCGGCGCTTTCGACAATCAACCGGCCGGAAATAAACATCATCACCATCGAAGATCCCATCGAATATCAGATGGACGGCGTCGGACAGATTCAGGTCAATCCCAAGATCGAGTTGACATTCGCGGCGGGATTGCGTTCCATCGTCCGCCAGGATCCCGATGTCATTCTCATCGGCGAAATCCGCGACCGTGAAACAGCCGAGATCGCCATTCAGTCGTCTCTGACCGGCCACCTGGTCTTCTCCACGCTGCACACCAACGACGCGGCCAGCGCGGTAACCCGGTTGATCGACATGGGGGTCGAACCTTTTCTGGTCACCTCGTCCATCGTCGCCATCATCGCGCAAAGGCTGGTGCGTGTGCTGTGTCCGCATTGCAAGGAAACGTATGAGCCGGATGAGGAATCACTGGCGAACCTGGGCATTGATTCTTCATTATCACGACAGCAGGTGTTTTACAGGAAAAAGGGATGCAACCTGTGCATGCAGACAGGTTTCCGCGGAAGAACAGGTATTTTCGAGATTCTGATTGTCGACGACGAAATCAAAAAAATGGTTCTGAAAACGTCGGATGCCAACCAGATCAACGACCTGGCCATCAAGCGAGGCATGATTACGCTGCAACAAGACGGGATTGATAAAGTGCTCAAAGGCATCACCACCACGGAAGAAGTGTTGCGGGTAACGCGTTCTCTGAATCGTGAAGACGACATTGTCATCGAAGTTTAGTGAGGCTCTCTGACTATAGGAAGAGTTAGCCGTAGTGAGATTCTCTGAGCTATAGCGAAGAGTAAATCGAACTATCCAATAATCAAAGGTTATTGGAAATTATCCCCGGAGCGCAGCGGCGCGGGATCGTGAGACGCTCTTAAGACGGAATCGAAATATGATTGAATTTTATAAAATGAACGGCAGCGGCAATGATTTTATCATCCTGGATAATCGGGACTTGTCTCTGGATGTCGGCGATCTGGCGGAGTTTGCCAGCAACGTGTGTCAGAGAAGATTTTCCGTGGGCGCAGACGGACTGGTTGTCATCGAACCTTCAAATATAGCGGATTTTAAATGGCGGTTTTTCAACTCCGACGGTTCCGTGGCAGAAATGTGCGGCAATGCCGCCCGTTGCGTGGCGCGTTTCGCCTATATGAAGGGCATCGCCGGTGAAACCATGTGCTGGGAAACCCTCGCAGGTATCATCAGCGCCGAAGTTGACGGCGATGTCGCGAAGGTCAAGTTGACCGATCCCTCTCCCGTAAAGACGGACGTAAAAATAGAAAGCAACGGGAATTTTTTTGTGGCAGACGCCGTTGATACCGGCGTGCCGCACGCAGTCGTTTTTGTGGATGATTTGGATCAATGCGACGTGTATCATCACGGTCGAATGATCCGTCGTCACGAATGTTTCGCGCCTCAGGGAACCAATGCCGATTTTGCCGCTGTGATTGACCGGCACAAAATAAAAGTGCGGACCTACGAACGCGGCGTGGAAGATGAAACGCTGGCCTGCGGCACCGGCATCGTGGCGACGACGCTCGCGGCCGCGCAAAGAAATCTCGTGGAATCCCCCGTGGATGTGCTTGCTCAAAGCGGTGAAACGCTGCGTGTTTATTTTGAAAACAATAACGGCCTCTGGCGGGAAATTTATCTTGAAGGCCGGGTTAAAATGGTCTATCACGGGTTTCTTTTTGAGGAAGCTTATAAATCATGATTATGATATTACCCTCCGCTTTGCGGGATAATTCGGCTTGCAATCTTCAATTCGGTTTCCTTTTGAAGATTGAGCCTCATTATCAGGGATTTCTTTTTGAAGAAGCTTATAAATAACATTAAATAGATTTGTCATTCCGGCGCAGGCCGGAATCCAGTATTCATTGAACTGGTTCCCCGCTTTCGCGGGGACGACGTCTGGCCAACGGCTTTCGCCGGTGTGACGATTAGATTATAATCATAATTCATTTGGAGGGTATTTATATTGAAGACTGCTGCAAGATTGACAAAAATTCCGCCGTATCTTTTCATGGAATTACGAAAAAAAATCAACAAAGCCAAGGCCGACGGCATTGATGTGATCTCGCTGGCCATCGGCGACCCGGTGGAAGCGACGCCAGATGCCGTGATCGACGAACTCTGCGCAACATCCCGGGATCCGCTGAATCATCGATACCCGACCGATGAGGAAAAGGGCATGTTGGCCTTTCGCCGCGAAATTGCCAACTGGTATGCGAAACGTTACAGCGTCACGCTCAATCCGGAAAATGAAATTCTGGGCCTGATTGGTTCAAAGGAAGGTTGTCACCATTTCATCCTGGCCCGCGTTAATCCCGGCGACATCGTTTTGATGACCGATCCCGGTTATCCGGCCTACCGTTCGAGCATTCTCATGGGCGAAGGTGTCCCGTACAATGTTCCTATCCTGCCGCAAAACAACTATTTGCCGGTCTTCGAGGATATTCCAACGGATGTCGCCCGAAAAGCGACCGCCATGTTTTTAAACTATCCGAACAACCCGACCGGCGCCTGCGCGACCCTGGATTTTTTAAACCGGCTGGTCGAGTTCGCGCGCAACTATGACATCGCGATCTGCTATGATAATCCTTACAGCGAAATCGTATTCGAAGGACAGGACCGCATCAGTTTCCTGATGGCCGAGGGTGCCAAGGATGTCGGCATCGAACTCAACTCGCTTTCCAAACCGTTCAATATGTGCGGCTGGCGGCTGGGCATGGCCTGCGGCAATCCCGAACTGATCGCCGCCATCAGCAAGGTGAAGGAGAATACCGATTCCGGAATTTTCAATCCGATTCAGTTTGCCGGTATCAAGGCCCTGCAGAACGAAGCACCTTTCATCGAAAAAATGCTGGGGACTTACGGCAAACGCCGCGAACTTGTTTTAAAAACACTGAAGAAAATCGGCATTGATTTCAATCCGCCGAAAGGAACTTTTTACCTTTGGGTGCCCGTACCGAAAGGACTGACGTCGCTGGAATTCACCAATCGCCTGTTTGACAAGACCGCCGTTGTGGTGGCTTCCGGTACAGCTTATGGCCAGTTCGGAGAAGGATTCGTGCGCATCTCGCTGACCGTACCGGACAAGAGGCTGGAAGAGGCAATGCAGAGAATAGAAAAAGAATTTGCAG
>JASEHT010000055.1 GCA_030018675.1 Smithella sp. | reverse complement strand
GCTCTTGCCTGAAAAAACAAAGCCGCCGGCTTCAGGGGCCCGCGGCTTGTATCTTTTGTTTTTATTCCTTAAAGATACAGAGCGGCAGACCCCGTAAGTACGACTACTACGAGTACCAGTACTTGAATCCGGATAATGCCGCCTGCTAATTCTTTAAGAAACATAACTTTATTCCGTTGACTTAATTTGAGAATTCAATAACGAAAAATGTTTTGTTTGTCAACCATATTTTTTGCACGGATGAAGATACAAATGCCGTAAAATTTGCTACCGGAAAATACTTTCCGTTTCGTCGGGAAAACCGCCCACTTTTTCTATCGGCGCGGCCCCCTCAATCAAAGCTTCGCTGATGCCTTTCTCGAAACCAATGACCGGCCTGCCTGTTTGAGGATTAATCTTGGCAAATGCAATACCTTCCGGAACGGGGAATGACTCAACCGGTGTTTTCTCCAAAGCCTTTTCCATAAAATAAAGCCATATGGGCGCGGCCGTCCTTCCGCCGACCTCATTTCTTCCCAGAGAAGCCTCCTGATCAAAGCCCACCCATACTCCGGTAATCAGCGAAGGCGTCATACCGATAAACCAGGCATCGCGGCTGTCATTGGTTGTGCCGGTCTTCGCCGCAACAGGTCTGGCTATGCTTCTGGCCCTTGTGCCGGTGCCGCTTGTCACAACGTCCTGCATGACATAAGTCGTCAGAAAAGCGATGCGCGGATCAATGACCTGTTCGGACTCTTCTTCGGTTTCTTCGAAAATATTGCCCGTACGATCAACAATTTTTCTGATGAAATATGGCGTTACTTTTTTCCCCTGATTGGCCAACACGCCGTAAGCCTGAACCAGTTCCTGCAAGGTCACACCCGAAACCCCCAGAGCCAGCGACAATGTCCGTACCAAAGGCGACATGATGCCCATATTCATGGCGTATGATGCGGCGTAATCCGTGCCGATTTCCTGCAGGATCTTCACCGTGACAACGTTGCGCGATTGCACCAGCGCCGTTCTCAGGGTTATGGGTCCCATGAATTGCTGATCAAAGTTTTTCGGCCGCCAGACGCCATCCGGCTGGGAAACATCATCCACCGCGATGGGTGAATCAACGACCAGTGTTGCCGGCGTCATCCCTTTATCAAAAGCCGCGGTATAAATAATAGGTTTAAAAGCCGACCCCGGCTGTCTGCGGGATTGCGTCGCGCGGTTGAATTCACTTTTGCTGAAGTCACGCCCGCCGACCATCGCCCGGATGGCGCCTGTCTTCACATCCATGCTGAAAAGCGCGCCCTGGACCAGCTCGGGCTGATATTTGTTTCTCTCTTCCAGTTCTTTCAACCCTCTTACCATGGCTTCGCCGGCATATTTTTGAACCGTCAGATCCAGGGTCGTGTAAATGGAGAGGCCTTCCTTATAAAGAACATCCGCGCCGTATTTTTCCTGGACGTATCGCCGCACATTTTCCACAAAATAAGCGGCCATTTTATCCTTGGACTTGATCGGCCGTAATTTCATAGGCGTGTCCGAAGCTTTTTGCATTTCTTCTTTAGATATGAATCCGTCTTCAACCATCCGACCGAGCACATAAATTTGCCTTTGTTTGGCTCTTTCATAATGGACAAAGGGAGAATAGTTGCTGGGCGCTTTGGGCAAACCCGCGAGCAGCGCGGCCTCATGCAGTTTCAATTCTCTGGCGCTCTTCCCGAAGTAGATCAGCGACGCCGATTCGATGCCATACGTCCCATGTCCCAGATAAATCTGATTCAAATACAAATGGAGAATCTCGTCCTTATTGAGATATTTGTCGATTTTATAAGCGAGAATCGCTTCTTTGAATTTACGGGTAAATTTTTTCTCCGGCGAGAGATACATCATTTTGGCGACCTGCTGGGTAATGGTGCTCCCTCCCTGAATAATCTGTCCCGCTTCAAAATTTTTGAGAAAAGCGCGGAAGATGCTTTTCGCGTCCACTCCCTTGTGCTCATAAAAACGGGAATCTTCAGCGGCGATGAACGCCTGAATGACAACATTCGGCACTTCATTGAGCCTGATGAGCTTTCTGTCTTCCAGAAAAAACTCATCGATCAATTCGTCGTTCTTGTCATAAACCCGGGAGGAAATACTGGGACGATAATCCTTGAGCGCGTCGATCCCCGGCAAATCCAGGGTGAATAAATAGTATCCGGTGGTTCCCACAGCGGTCAGCATCAACAGGGAAACAATGACTGCCAGGAAAAGATTAAAAAGCGAAACGAGTTTTCTCGCTTCACCTTCGTTTTTTCGGTTCGATTTTCTGCGACGTAAGGACATAATTTACCAACCATTAATCATTTTCGGAATCCGTTTTTTTCTTTCCGGCAAACTTGGAAACAAATATACTGATTTCATATAAAAACATCAAGGGAATTGCCATCAGAATCTGGCTGAAAGCATCCGGAGAAGGCGTCAAGACTGCTGCCACTATGAAAATGATCAATATGGCGTATCTTCTTTGCTTGGACAGCAGCGCGGCATTCACAATGCCGAGCTTGGTCATGAAAAATATGAAAATCGGCAATTGAAAAGACAAGCCGAATCCCAGCAGAAAGGTCACAAAAAGCGACAGATAATCCTTAAAGGAAAGCATGGCCTGCAAATATTCATTATTAAAACTGACAAAAAATTTGAAAGCCGGCGGCAGGACGACGAAATATCCGAACGAAACACCACCGATAAACAGCAAGGAAGAAGAAACCACAAAGGGAACGACGTATTTCTTTTCCTTCATCAACAATCCGGGCGAAATGAATTTCCATATCTGATAAAGAATGAAAGGACTGGTGATGATCAGGGAAGCGAAAAAGGCGATTTTCATATACGTGAAAAAAGCTTCCGTCAGACCCGTATAAATCAAGTGGCTGTCTTTTTCCAAGACTTTAACCAGAGGCCTTGTAATGATATAAAACACAAAGTCCTTGAAATAGTAACAGACGCCAAAGCCGACGCCCAGCGCGATCAGGGAACGGCTTAATCTCTTGCGCAATTCCACCAGATGCTCGGTCATGGACATTTTATTGTCTTCGGTTGCCTGGGTGTTTTCCATCGTTTGACGTTTCGCCTCTTTTTTAGATTTGCAATACTAAGGTTAGGACAGAATTTTATTTTGGGTGAGATATTTAATCAGATGAACCGGTTTTATTTTTTTCAGAATCTGATTTTTTCATCAAAAGAGAATCCTTCCAATCTTCTTTGGCAGGGATGCTGTCGGTTTCCTTAATCGTTTCTTTAATATCTTCGGTAACATCGTCTGCGGCCCGGCGGAATTCACTGAATCCCTTGCCGATGCTTTTGGCCAAATCGGGCAATTTTTTAGGGCCGACAATGAGCAGCGCGATGACGGCGATGATGAGAAGTTCCTGCATTCCTATACCAAACATGTACCACAAATCCTCTTTTTGATTATTGGCCTATACCTATATATTGATTGCCGTTTTTGTCAATGTTTTTCCTCATTCCCTTACATCTTGATTTCATTGAATTTGTTGAACAAACGATCCATAACGCCCGAAATAAATAAAATTTCCTATTTCGTTGAAATCAGTGAAATATTTTGCGCTTTAAAACTATTTGTGATAAGTGAAGCGAGTTTAAAAATTTTGAATTAAAGAAGGTTCTCTTGTCCAAAAAAACAGGTATTGTCAAGGACGGAAGGTACTTACAGCATTCGATGGGTTTTGCCCATCCGGAGAGCCCGGACAGGTTGGCGGTCATTTACGAGATGCTGGAAAATCCGCTGATGTCCTGGAAATTCACCGAAATCGAACCGAGGGAAGCGACTCACAAGGAAATTGAAGCTATTCATGCTCCTTCATATGTGGATTTTATCGCCAGCACTGCGGGAAAACGAAGCGTTTTTCTTGATCCCGACACCTCAACTTCCCCGCAGACTTACGAGACGGCCAAACTGGCTGTCGGCGGCGTGCTGAACGCCATTGACAGCGTGATGGAAGGAGAGGTGGATAATGCATTCGCTCTTGTCCGGCCTCCCGGACATCACGCGGAAAAAGACACCGCGGCGGGATTCTGCGTTTTTAATAATATCGCCATCGGCGCGATGCATGCCATTTCCAAATATAATCTCAAAAGAATATTAATCGTCGACTGGGACTTGCATCACGGCAACGGAACCCAGCACAGTTTTTACGGAGACCATCGCGTTCTGTATTTTTCCACGCACCAGTATCCCTATTATCCGGGAACGGGAAGCCTCACGGAAAACGGTCGGGGACAGGGGGAATATTACACCATCAATGTTCCTCTGACGGTAGGCATCGGAGATCCCGGCTTTGTCAAAATATTCCGCAAAATTCTTCAGCCTGTGGCGCTGGAATTCAATCCGGAACTCATTCTGTTATCCGCCGGTTTCGATACGTATTTTCAGGATCCGCTGGGCGGCATGCAGGTCACGCCGGACGGATACGCCGCCATGACGCGCGTTCTGCTCGATACGGCGGAAGCCTGCTGCAAAGGACGCTTTGTGGCGGTGCTTGAAGGGGGATATCATCTCGGCGGGCTGGTAAAATGCGTCAAAGCCGTTCTGGAAGAGATGCTGGATGAAACACACTTCTCGGACGAAAGGCTTGCTTTGCTGGAAAAAGAAGTTCACGAAGGAATCAATCAATTGATCATCAACAAGGTGATTGCCAGAATTAACCCCTACTGGAAAGTGTTTTAACAGGAGATTGCGTTTTGAAGATAAGTTCCAAAGAAGTCGAATACGTGGCGCATTTGGCGCGCCTGGAGATAACGGAAGCCGAGCAGGAAAAATTCACCTCCCAGTTGAACGATATTCTGCTCTACATTGACAAATTAAACGAGCTTACTACAGAGGGCGTTGAGCCGATGAGCCACGCTATTTCCGTGACCAACGCGTTTCGCGAAGATAAAGTGGTGGATTCCATTGGCACGCAACAAACACTAGCCAACGCACCGGACGCCCGCGGCGAGCTTTTCCGCGTGCCGAAAGTCATCGATTAACGACTTTGGAAAAAGTTCATCTACTGCGTTGCGCTGCAACCTTCGTCACTGCGACGTACCAAAAAAGTACGCCTCGTTCCTCAGTCTTTGCGCGCCTTGTATCTGAATCGTTTTGCAAAGCCGTTCGAAAATTATAAGTTTAATATTTTAAAATGATTTAAGGAAGTTTATGGAGTTATATCAATTAACCATTCATGAATTGCAGGAAAAAATTAAAAAAGGCGAAGTCACCGCGACACAGGTAACGCAATCGGTATTTGAGCGAATTGATGCTGTGGAAGGGAAAGTGCATTCCTATATCCGCCTGATGAAAGACGAAGCCCTCGCCACTGCGGCCAAGGCCGATGAAGAAATAAAAAACGGCAATATCAAACCGTTAACCGGAATTCCCATCGCGCTCAAAGACATTGTCTGTACAAAAGGTATTCCCACAACCTGCGGTTCGCATATTCTGCATAATTTTGTTCCCCCATATAACGCCACCGTTGTGGAAAAACTTCGTGACGCCGGAGCGATTTTTGTCGGCAAAGCCAATATGGATGAATTCGCCATGGGTTCCTCCACGGAAACGTCGTACTTCGGTCCCACCCGTAATCCGTGGGATCTGGAAAGAATTCCCGGCGGCTCCAGCGGCGGCTCTGCGGCGGCAGTCGCGGCCGATGAATGCATCGCGTCCATCGGTTCCGATACCGGCGGATCGATCCGTCAGCCCGCGGCGCTTTGCGGCATTGTCGGTCTAAAACCCACTTACGGACGGGTATCACGCTTCGGTCTGATCGCCTTCGCCTCTTCACTTGATCAAATCGGACCTTTTACCAAAGACGTTGAAGACTGCGCCATTATGATGAACGTTCTGGCCGGTTACGATCCCAGAGAATCAACGTCTGTAAAAGAAGATGTTCCTGATTACCGCCAGTTTGCCGGACGCGACATCAAAGGCTGGAAAATTGGCATCCCCAAAGAATATTTTGTGGAAGGCATTGATCCCGAGGTCAACACGGCCATCAAAAATGCTATTGCGGTGATCGAACAAAGCGGCGGCAAGTGCGTGGACATATCGCTTCCGCACACGCAATATTGCCTTGCTGTTTATTATATCATCGCTCCGGCGGAAGCCTGTTCCAATCTGGCGCGTTACGACGGCGTGAAATATGGTTTCCGGGCGGCCGATGCCCGCGATCTTTTGGATATGTACAAAAAAACGCGCATGCAGGGATTTGGAGCGGAAGTCAAACGAAGAATTATGATCGGCACCTACGCTTTGTCCGCCGGCTATTATGATGCCTACTATAAAAAAGCATCGCAGGTACGTGCTTTGATAAAAAAAGATTTCGAAGAAGCGTTCAAAAAATGCGATGTGATTATGACGCCGACGACTCCGACAGCCGCTTTTAAAATCGGCGAAAAAACGGATGATCCTTTGCAGATGTATCTTTCCGATATCTTCACCATCTCAACCAATCTGGCGGGAATACCGGGAATCTCGGTTCCCTGCGGATTTACTTCCGGCGGTCTGCCGGTAGGCGTGCAGTTTCTGGCCGGCCATTTCGAGGAAGGCAAATTAATTCAAATCGCCTCTGCTTACGAGAAAAACGCTAACATTGAAAAGAGGAGGCCTGCGTTATAGTGGAGACTTTTTGTCATTCCGGCGACGGCCGGAATCCAGAAAAATCCTAGCCACAATAAACAACGAAGTATACTGTTCCCCGATTTCGAGTAGCAGCAATGAATATTGAGATTAATTTATGATATCATGAAAAAAATTTACATATATTTAATTGGCATTGGATGTCTCGGATTGGCGTCTGCCTTTTTGGAAGAATTGTTAGGTGGTGGTGCAATATTTGCTTTGGTTATGTTAGTTGTAATAATTATCATATCGTGGATAGCTTATCGTTATGGGAAATAGAGAAAGAAATAATGGGACGGTTCTTCCCCCAGTTCAGACAAGTCTTTTTGACTTGGCTGAAGATTATAAAAGGATGATGACGTGATGAAAGGTCGAGTCCAAAAGACTCGACCAAACTTAGACGCCCTATTAAATAGAACACTGGATTCCGGCCTGCGCGGGAATGACATAGGAAAAGAAAGATTGCCGCGGCATCCGAGGAATGCCTCGCAATGACAATAAGGAGACTATCGTTATAATGGATTTTGAAACTGTCATCGGGCTGGAAGTACACGCCCAAATGTTAACGGACACAAAAATATTCTGCGGTTGTTCCACCAAATTCGGCGCTACGCCCAACAGCCACACCTGCCCGGTTTGTCTGGGTATGCCCGGCGTTCTGCCGGTGCTGAATAAAAAAGTCGTCGAATTCGCCATGAAGATGGCGCTCGCAACAAACTGTGAGATAAACAAATCCTGCGAGTTTGCGCGGAAAAATTACTTTTATCCCGACCTGCCCAAAGGCTATCAGATATCGCAATACGCCTATCCGCTGGCGGAACACGGACATGTCATTTTAGATGTCAACGGTAAGCAGAAGACAATCGGCATCACCAGAATTCACATGGAAGAAGACGCCGGGAAACTTCTGCACGATGAACACAATCCGGTGAGCTACGTTGATTTGAACCGCACCGGCGTTCCGCTGATTGAAATTGTCAGCGAACCGGATATGCGCTCGCCCGAAGAAGCAGCCGACTATCTCAAACGCCTGCACGAAATTCTGGTTTATCTGGAAATCTGTGATGGCAACATGGAGGAAGGCTCCTTCCGCTGCGACGCCAATGTCTCCATCAGACCCAGAGGTCAGAAGGAATTCGGCACACGAGCGGAATTAAAGAACATGAATTCCTTCCGCAATGTTCAGCGCGCGCTGGAGTACGAAATCAAACGCCAGCAATATCTTGTGGAAAGCGGCGGCACGGTAGTGCAGGAAACACGCCTGTGGGATGACGCGCAGGGCGCAACGAATTCCATGCGCAGCAAGGAAGAAGCGCACGACTACCGTTATTTCCCAGATCCTGATCTGGTACCTATTCTGGTTGATGAGCAATGGATTGAGGATGTCAGAAATTCTCTTCCCGAATTACCGCTCGCCAAGCGCGAACGTTTCATTAAAGAATATCAGATCCCCGAATATGACGCGGGAGTGCTCACAGCCGACAAGGCGCTGGCTAATTATTATGAAGAAGTCGTCAAACTATGTGCCCAGCCCAAAGTAGCCAGCAACTGGATTATGGGCGATCTCATGCGCTTTCTCAACGAAGACAAACGCGATATCTGTGAATGTCCCATGACCGCGCAGTCTCTGGCCGATATGATCAAACTAATTGAAGAGGGCACCATCAGCGGAAAAATGGCCAAGGAAGTCGTTGAAGATATGTACAAGACCGGCAAATCGCCGCAGAATATCATCGAAGAAAAAGGACTGGTGCAGATAACCGACGAAGGCGAACTGGTTAAAACAATAACCGCCATCATCGA
Organism: Smithella sp.; assembly: GCA_030018675.1. Taxonomy (GTDB): domain Bacteria; phylum Desulfobacterota; class Syntrophia; order Syntrophales; family Smithellaceae; genus Smithella. Next base: position 3,795 of record JASEHT010000055.1, on the reverse strand, counting down.
AGGAAATCCGGCGCAGGTTACAGAGTATCGCGGAGGAAAAGAAAAGGTCTTCGGTTTCTTTGTCGGTCAGGTGATGAAAGCCACACAGGGGAAAGCCAATCCCAAATTGGTCAATGATCTTCTCAAAAAGATGCTTGCCGGATGACGATTAAAACAATTATTTGGAAAAACAATGCTGTCGTTTTGATTGACCAGAACGCCCTGCCACTTGCAGAGAAATATATAACCTGCAAATCATACAAAGAAGTTATTGCCTGTATCAAAGATTTGACCGTACGCGGGGCTCCCGCCATCGGCGTTGCGGCCGCCATGGGCGCTGCTCTGGGCGCGCTCAACCTTCCCTCTTTATCTCAGGACAAATTCCGGCAGAAGTTTCTCACCATTTGCGATGAAATTGCTCAGGCACGTCCGACGGCGCGCAATCTTTTCTGGGCGCTGGAACGCATGAAAAAAGTCTCTGATGAAACAAAAACAAATTCCCAACGTCATCTTGTGAAAGAACTCATCCATGAGGCCCGATTGATTTGTTCAGACGATATCGCCATCAACCGTCAGATGGGCAAACATGGCAGCGTTCTTCTGGCTGACGGCGACAACATTCTGACACACTGCAATGCGGGGGCTCTGGCCACAGCCGGATACGGCACGGCGCTGGGTGTTATCCGCGCGGCTCATGAGCAGGGCAAAAAGCTTCATGTTTACGTGGATGAAACAAGACCTGTTCTGCAGGGCGCGCGGCTCACCGCGTGGGAACTGAAAAAAGAAAAAATCCCCCACACATTAATTACGGATAACATGGCGGGATTTCTGATGCAGCAGGGAAGGATCGACAAAATTATCGTGGGAGCGGACAGAATCGCCGCCAATGGCGACACCGCCAATAAAATCGGCACATACTCTCTGGCCGTTCTCGCAAAGGAACATGGCATTCCTTTCTACATTGCCGCTCCGCTTTCCACCATTGACGTTTCTTTGAAGACAGGAGCGCGCATTCCTATCGAAGAAAGAAACGCTGGGGAAGTAACAAATTTCAAAGGTGTTCGCAGCGCGCCCGAAGGAACGAAAGTTTATAATCCGGCCTTCGATATTACGCCTGCGCGCCTGATCTCGGCCATTATCACGGAAAAAGGAATTTCAAGAAAACCTTTCCGCGCCTCCATTACCCACTGCACAAAGGAGTAAGGATTTGATGAAACTGTTTCTTTTTGATTTCGACGGAGTTCTGGTTGATTCGCTGGAGGTCTATGAGAAAACGGTCAAAGACTGCCTCAAGGACATCAAACAGCCTTTGATCAAAACCAGAGAGGAATTTCTGGAACTCTTCGACGATAATTTTTACGAATCGCTGAAAAACAAAGGCATCAATCTGGATGAGTTCATGAAATCCGCTGAGGATATTCTCAAGCAGGTGAAAATCAGGGACATGAAACCCTTTGCGGGCGTCGCGCAGGTTATAGAAGAACTTCACAAGAAACATTGCCTGGTTGTTGTTTCCTCCAACGATTACGCCTCGATTAAAGAGGCGCTGGATTTGTTTCATTACGACGGATATTTCCGTGATATTCTTGGCTCCGACTTCATGTTCAGCAAAAAAGAAAAGATTTTGTACGCCGCGAAGAAATACAATGTAGATTTAAATGACATTTATTACATCGGTGATACAACAGGCGATATTAAGGAGGGCAAGCAGGCCGGTGTCAAAACGGTTGGCGTCACCTGGGGTTGGCACAGTAAAGAAAAAATGGCCGCCGTTCAACCGGATTACCTCTTCGATCATCCGAAGGACCTTCTTCGACTGAATCAGGTTTGAAATCATGAAAGAGCTGCTTGAATACATGAGTTCCTGGTCTATCTTGAAATGGATTGTCCTTGTCCTGATTGCCGGATTTATCGGGCAGTTCGGCAGAATGGCGGCGGAGGCTATTGCCAAAGAAATCCGTTCGCGCCGTCAGAAGCAGGAAAGCACACCGGTAAAACCGTCCGCACCTGAATCTTCTCCCTCTTCTCCCCCCGACAAAAAAATGCTCAAAGCCATAGCCAAAGCGAAAAAGAAGGAAGACAAGAAACAGAAGTGATCTATTCGGATAAACTTTTGATGTGTGTTTCGAGAAGGCGTTGGTCGTTAAAATCTTTCAATTTCAGGTATTGCGGTGTGGTTCCGGCCAGAGCGCATTTGGGCATAAGTCCGATGAGTTCCGATTCCAATATTTCAACGCCGCCTTCAGCCGCCATGATTTTTATTTCATCGAAAACTGTTTTCAGCGGCGTTTCCCTGCAGTTAGTCAGGTTTATCGACACCTGAGCCAATGCCCGGCTTTTCAACATTACACCAATTGCCCGCACGTGCTTTAATCCGCCGTGTTTCTCCCGGATGCGCGAAGCTATATGCCGCGCCAGAAGGAGGTTCTCCGTTGCCAAATTAACATTGTAAGCAACCAGTAAATCTCTGGCACCTACGGCTGACGCTCCGGCGCTCGCGTTGAATGTATTTTCTCCCACATCGGGGGTTGCTTCGGCGCACGTAATTTTATCGGCCAGCCGCTCATATCCACCGCGGCGGACATCGGGAAGCTCAACACATTGATCATTTCTCGCCGCTAAACCGTAGAAATAGACTGGAACACCGAAGCGCTCATACAATTTTTCTCCGAAAGCGTGGGCTAAATCAACAGCGTCCTTCATTTTTGCCCTGCCCAGAGGAATAAAAGGCACAACATCAACGGCGCCGAGTCGCGGATGAACCCCAGACTGCTCGCGCATGTCAATCAATTCCAGGGCTTTTTTTGAAGCGGCCAGCGCCGCTTTCAGCACGTCATCCGGTTTTCCCAGGAAGGTGAATACGCTCCGGTTGTGATCAATATCACCGCTGTAATCGGCCAGACGCACACCGGGAACGGCTTTAATCGCTCTGGCAATAGCGGCTAATTTTTTCTTATCGCGTCCTTCGCTGAAATTCGGCACGCATTCAATGATTTTCATTGTTGAAACTCCAATTTAATGAGACTCGCTAAAAACGAACGGAGTGAAGTTTGAAGCGTCAGTCGAATTATCCCAAGAGCGAAGCGATGTGGGACTGTTGCAGGAACCACAGCGGCTTGCCTTGGGGATCATACCCGTGATATTTACGCCTGATAAATTTTCACATCCGGCAATTCAACACAGGTGAGTTTCCCACCGTAAATCGCTCCGGTGTCTATGCCGATCTTATTTTTATCAATCATAAGATCTCGCATGGGAGTATGGCCGAAAACAACTGTTTTACCGAAATCGTTTTCATTGTGAATAAACTCAAAACGTATCCACAGCAGATCATCGATGGCTTGTTCATTCAGCGGCAATTCCGACCGGACGCCCGCATGAACAAATACGTACTGATCCGATTCATAATACGGCAACAGCGACCGGAAAAATTGCAAGTGCCTCCAGGACACCTTAGATTTTCTTTCCTGGACGTTGTCGGAAAGTAAAATGCCATAGGATTCAAGCGTTGCCCGGCCGCCGTTTCCCAGATACAAACCCTCGTTCACGCCATTCAGATAGTTCATAAACATTTGCTCGTGATTCCCCATCAGACAGATGACATTCTCTGATTTTTCGCGCAGACGGATGATATAATCGACGACTTCCCTGCTGGATCGGCCGCGGTCTATGTAATCGCCGATGAAGATTAAGGTGTCCTTTTGATAATCAATGTCTATTTTCTTTATTAGCGTCTGGAGTTTTTCCAGGCAGCCGTGGATATCTCCTATGGCAAAGATTTTATTCATAAGACATTGCCAAGCATTAAAAATTTAA